>NZ_JAZNIB010000070.1:0-1511 GCF_045577275.1 Methanobrevibacter sp. | reverse complement strand
AGCTTCTATGATATAGCTTCTGCAGAGCTTTTCATGATATTGCTTGTAGATGCTATGATTGTAGAAGAGTTCCAATCCTTTAACTTCACCATTTATAATGAATATGACACCATTCTGACCTTCTTCAATATGGAATTTGCTTAAGTAATCGTTTTGCTTGTCCTTAAGGTTTTCATAGCTGTCATTCAATGCGCTGGTGGAGGATTTGAAGTTGGACCTTGATTCGAATTCACTGATTGAATCCCAGACTTCCCCTTGATAGTCACGGTCCTCATATGAAGCTCTTGATTTTCTGCTTCTGGTACTGTGGTTTGCAGAATACAATGATGGCTTGAAGGTTCTTGCTTCATCACCTTCACCTCTGGTGTGCCATCTGCCGTGTTCAGTGCAGCTTACATTGATGTCAAGTGAGGATTGTGCTGGAACAAGCAAGGTGTCGTTTATGATACGGTTTTGCATTGCACCGGTGATTTCATCCCCATCAATCAATATGAGTGGAGCAACAGAATCATTCTTGCACACTACAGTGTTTACGGTTGAGTGTTCAAGTTCCTTGATTTCAACAAGGCCCATATCGTATCCCTTCTCAAGGGTAAGGAAATCCTTTTTCCCAAAGAAATCGCTCTTTATTGGAATTGCCTCCACATTTTCATAGGATTGGCTTTCCAATAGCTCTATGGCTATTCTGGTACCGTTTAAGTCAATGTATGCAAAGTTTTTTAAGTTTTCCAAGTCTTCACTCACGTTATTGATTTCAGCTTTTTTGTTTGATTTTTCCACATCAATCACCCCTTATTTTAAAATTGTTTTATAATATACAAACTAATATTTTCATGATTATTTATTTTTATTCCATTTAAAAAATTCATTTAGATGAAGTTCACGTCATTTTCCGGATCTTTCTTGAGTTCTGCAAGCTCATCTTCCTCGATGATTTTAGCTATCACGTTTTGATGTGAAATGAATTTAACGATAGCATATGCATTCTCATCATCGATCTTATCGTAAACTCTTCCAGCACTCATTGTACCTCTAACAACTGTTTGAGTACTGTTTGCCAAGTATCCGACCTTTCCTGCATATCTCATATCCGTGCGGATAGCCTCAGCATCATGATTATTGTCCGGCTCCTTTATAAGCCTTAAAATAGAACCAATCTTGAATATCTTCTTTCCGTGAAATTGGTTAAAGCATATAACAGTTACATATTTTTCATTATTATCAATCATACAATTCACCCCGTAAAAATAGTAAGTATATATAGTATGAACCAGGTTGCATATAAAGGTTTTTGATTTTGAAAAAGTAATACTATTTTCAATTTTTCAATGTGAAAATTTTAAGATTTTACACTTGAAATACATGTCTAGATTTTCCCTAATCCTAAAACAATATTAATGCAGTTTTGAAATGAAATTTAGGCCATCAAAATTTTTTCAAAAACGATATTGAATTGTAATCAGTTCTTAATATGAAAACCGCTTTCAAATTTTGACAATAGAATAAATGTC
>NZ_JAZNIB010000069.1:0-17316 GCF_045577275.1 Methanobrevibacter sp. | reverse complement strand
AATAATTTTATTTTATTTTTAATATTTAATTTAAAAAAATAAATTTTTATGTCCTGGACTATAGGTTTAGGAGGAGGAACTATGAACAAATTATCTTTTAAAAAAATTTGGCTTTTTGCAATATCCATTTTTTTAATATTCTTAGTCAGTTGTGGAGGAATCTATGCTGCAGAAGATGCTGATTCCTATTCTGATGAAGAGATTATTTCAGATGATATTCTTGCAGATGATTCCAACTCAGAAATAATCTGTTATGAAGATAATGAGGATATTTTAAATGATGATGATATTGGAAATGATCCTGAGATAAGTACTGATTCAACTCCATATACAAATTTGTTCTATGACGAGGATCATTATGTTTTGGAGGGTAATTCGTTTGATTCCATTCAATATGCCATTGATTCAGTTGAGGACAATAGCATCATAGTGCTTAATGGTATGGATTCCAATGGAAACCCTTCCAGTTTTTATGGTAATGCTTCTCCAGGGATTTATTCTCCAATAACTATTAATAAATCTATTACATTGGATGGAAACGGCAACACTTTGGATGCCCGATTCCTTTCAAGAATATTTTCAGTGGTATCTGATAATGTGACCTTAAAAAATTTAGTTTTAATTAATGCAAAACATAATGACGCTTGGGGATATGGTTTAATCCCTGATGACATCCCTTATGATTTTGGCAGTGTTGGTGGAACAGGTGGGGTTATTAAGTGGTTTGGTGATAATGGTTGTTTAGATGGATGCATTTTTAACAATAACTTATATATAGCTCTCAATCCTTCTGGAAGGGTGATTTCTTGGGAAGGGAATAATGGCAGTATCATTGATTCCTATTTTGCTAAAAACCAAATTGGTTATTTGTATCCATGGTATGAAGAGATGTATGGCTCTACATTGATTGAGGGTTATGTCCATGGAGATGTTTTCGGTGATCTTTTTGGCGATAATGTTCTAATCAGGAATGCTTCTGTAAATATAAAGCCAAATCTTAGTATTGGAGACATTTCAATTTCTTACGGTGATTCAAATATTTTTTACCTTAATTTATCTAGCTATGGCAAGTCATTTGCAAATGAAAATATCACAATAAGCATTTTCAACAAGAAATATAACTCCACTCTTGTTTCAAGAAGCGACTCTGAAGGCATTGTAAAATTTAGTCTGGATAATTTGCCAGTAGGGGAATATACCTTATTGGTTAAGTATTATAATCTATTAATGGTAAAGGATAAAAATGTCAGTTTGGAAAGTATTGAAAACTATCTCAGTTCCAATTGTTCATTGACTATCAATAAGGCACCGGCCAAATTGGTTATTTCTTCCTATAAGACTTATTATGATTCTGGCAAGAAGTATGCTGTAAAGGTCTTGAATTCCAAAAGCAATAAGACTCTTTCTGGAGTCAAGGTTAGCTTGAAGGTTTTCACAGGCAAATCCTATAAGACCTTGACTGCAACTACAAACAGCAAGGGGATTGCAAGTTTTGCCTTGTCCAAGAATGCAGTTGGAAGCCATAAGATAGAAATCAATGCAGATGGAAATGTGAACTCCGTTAAGAAGAATTCAACAATCAGCATTTCCAAGGCCAAGACCAATATCAAGCTTTCAAAAACAAGCTTCAAGCATAAAAAGTCAGACAATCTCAAGATCACCTTAACAAACAAGAACACAAAAAAGGCAATTTCCTCACTTAAAGTTAAGGTAAAGGTCTGCACTGGCAAGAAATATAAGACATACAGCTTAAAGACTGATAAGAAAGGGCAAATAAAGATAAACACCAAATCCCTTAAAAAAGGAAGCCATAAGATCATTATCAGTTCAACAAGCAAAAATTATGCTGTAAAGAAAACAAGCACTATAAAAGTCAAATAGGATTTTTAGTTTAGTTTCATTAAAATTTTATTCAATTAAACTAATGATTTTATCATTAGTTTTCTTTTTTTATCTATTTTTAAATTATAATTTTTTTACATATTCTATTTTTAGATTTCATTAGAAAATAATTTATTGAAATAAATATTAATATATTAAATAAATAATTATATTTTTTCTATTGAGTGATCCTTATGAAAATTTCAAAAAAGAAACATCTTGAAATGATTTTGGAAAATGTTCCTAAACATCCAAATCCTAAAGTTGATCTTGAACAGTATTCCACACCTGCAACTATTGCTGCAGATTTAGTGTGGAATGCATATGGCTTAGGTGATATCAATGGCATGAATATTTTGGACATTGGATGCGGCACAGGAATATTTGCAATTGCATCTTCACTTATGGGTGCAAGTCATTCATTAGGTGTTGACATTGATGAGGAATCTATAGCTTTAGCAAAAATCACTCAAAATAGCATATCTGAGGAACATGATATAGATATAGCTAATACAAATTTCATAGTTGGAGACATTAATTCATTTAATTCAATAAATGACTTATTAAATAGCACAGATAATAAGAATATTGCTGATAATTTAATCTCATTAAATAAATTTGACACTCTCATTCAAAACCCTCCTTTTGGGTCTCAGGAGAAGGGGTCAAGGCATGCAGATAGAAAATTTATGGAGTTTGCAGTTGAGAGTGCTGAAGTGATCTATTCATTTCACATGAAAAATACTGAAGAGTTTGTCATTGATTATTATAGGAACTTGGGAGCTGAAGTGACACACAAGCTTGTCTATAAATTTCCAATACCAAAGATTTACGATTTTCATAGTGAGGAGTCTCGGGATGTTAAGGTTGTAGTCTTGAGAGTTGAAAATTTTGATAGTTTATAAATCTTTCTAAAATTTTCTTCACTTTTTTTAAAATCAATAAGTTTTTTAAATAATAATCGCTAAATAATATTATAATTATTATAAGATTTGAAGATCATTGGATTTTTCAAAAAAATATACTTTTTTTAGCAAAACCTTTATATACTATAAATTACTTAAATATTACTAATCTATATGTGTCTACATTATGTAATTTATAAGAAATTTTTAATTTTTTATTTCTTTTCATGATTTATTGGTATTAAACATCTGTCTAATGTTAAATATCAGTGTAAGAAATCATATTTTATAGGTTTTTTAATGGTTTAGCTTGGGCTATGTTTTATAACTATGTTAAATCGTGCAGATCATGAATTATTATTTTTCTTATTTTACAGATTATTTTAGATTATTTGGCAATTTAGTTCTTTTTGACTGGATGCTTTATTCTAATATTGGTCAATGTATTCCTATAGATTAAAAATTTAAATTTGATAATATGCAGAATAATAAAGTATCAGTCTTTATACCGAATTCATTCGTAGCAGAAACTAAAGACTTAAAATTAAAAACATCAAAAGTGGGTTTAATTGGTAGGGCTTTAGCTTTGTTTGAAGTGGATGAAGTTGTGGTTTATAAAGATCTTTCAATTCCTGACAGTGAACAGACAGAGGATGGAGATTTCATTGCTGAAGTTCTTCAATATATGGATACTCCACAATACCTTAGAAAAAAGGCAATTCCTATAAAGCCTGAATTAAGGCATGTTGGTATTTTGCCTCCTTTAAGAGTGCCTCATCATCCTGTTGGTCAAGCCGAATTAGGTGATTACAGACAAGGATACACTGTAAAAAGGAATAAGAAAGGTACCTTTGTAGATATAGGTATGGATAAGTTAGCATTCTGCAAAGAGCAACTTACAGTGAATAAAATATTTTCATTTAAAATCACTAAGTTTGCTAAAGAGGTAATAGTCACACCTGATGAACCAGATGACATTTACTGGGGATTTAAGACATTATCTACAAATAAAGGTCTTAAAAATAGCTTAAAATTAGTTAATCCCGACTTTGTGGTTGAGACTACAAAGTATGCAGATACAATCGATACTATTTTTGACGAATTGAAATCTAAAGTGGAAAGTTCAAATCATATAGCTATCGTCTTCGGAGGTCCATATTCTTCAATAAGCGAGAATCTGGAAAGTTCCAAATGGGAAACTATAAAGTTAAATACAATTCCAAATCAAGGAACTGAGACCGTAAGAACTGAAGAAGCTGTTATTTCAACTTTAGCTATTTTCAATATACTTTAAGCCGATAGTTCATTATTGGCTTCCGCGTTTACGTAGCGTTAATACGTAATTTTTATAAATACATTAAAAAAACATATAGATCTAAGCTTTAGCTATTGTCAGCTTTAGCTTTCAAGGATTTGCTTTATAATTAGACACTATAAAGTTTGCTCCACAACGGAGATATTCCATAAAGACATGGGATAAGTTATGAAGTCTAGACAACTTTATAATAAATCTTTGAGAAGTACATAAACAAGTTTGAGCTTGTTTTTCACGTTTATCTAGCTTTATTTAGCTTATATGCTGTTTAATTTTTGCCTCTACAGTCTTAATCTAGATATTTTTATTTAAAGTTAGGCTGTATGCCCGATCTAGATATGATCTTAGGAGACTGTATGCTAAATTATTAACTATGAACTGAATAATCAAGTTTAAACAGTGTAGAATTTTAGCGATTTGACTAAAAGAGCAAATATTGCTATTTATTCTGAGATTTGTTGATTCAAAATTCATTTTAAAAGTAGACAGTTAAAATCGAATATGATGACAAATCAAATTTTGTAAAAAATCTATTTTAATAGATTAGACTGATTAATTATAGGAAAAAACTATAGAAACGGAGGAAAAGAATGGTAAGACATCACCAACCAAGAAAAGGTTCTGTGGCATTTAGCCCTCGTAAAAGAGTAGCTAAAGAAACTCCAAGAATCAAAGCTTGGCCAAGTAATGAAGAACCAAAACTTTTAGGTCTTGCAGGTTACAAAGCAGGTATGACTCATGCTATGGTTGTAGACACCGATAAAAACTCTCCATCCAACGGTATGACTGTTTTCACTCCTGTAACTGTTTTGGAAGTACCACCCCTTGTAATAATGGGTATTAGATCATACGAAAAAACTGCTCATGGACTTAAAGCTATTACCGAAGTAATTGCAGATAATTTGGATGAAGAGCTCTCTAGGAAAATTACCCTTCCTAAAGACTATGATCAATCTGAAGCTATTGCAAAAATCCAAGACGCTTTAGAAAAAACTGAAGACGTAAGAGTTTTAGTACATACTAACCCTAAAATGGCTAGTGTACCTAAAAAGAAACCTGAAATCTTTGAATGTGCATTAGGTGGAAGTTCTGCTGAAGAAAAATTAAACTATGCACTTGATTTATTAGGTAAAGAAGTAAGAGCAAGCGATATCTTTAATGAAGGACAATATGTCGATGCTATTGCAACCACCAAAGGAAAAGGTGTCCAAGGGGTTGTCAAAAGATGGAATATTAGAATTCAATATGGTAAAGCTATGAGAAGTGGAAAAGGAAGACACGTAGGTTCCATTGGTCCTTGGTCTCCTGAAAGAACTATGTGGACTGTTGCACAAGCAGGTCAAATGGGATACCACAAAAGAACTGAATTTAATAAGAAAGTCTTAAAAATCGGAGATGTATCTGAAGTGGATGCAGTTAACCCTGATGGAGGATTTATTAGATACGGTTTAGTCAAAAACGACTACGTATTAGTTAAAGGTTCTGTCCCTGGCCCTACTAAAAGATTAGTAATTCTTAGACAAGCTATCAGACCTAAGAAAGCTGATGAAGCAGCTCCTCAAATCGAATTTATTAGTACTGCTTCAAAACAAGGTGTATAAAGGGGTTAGAAAATGAAAGTTAATGTTTATTCAATTCAAGGGGAAGTAAAAGAAGAAATTGAACTTCCTGCGATTTTTAATGAAGAATACAGACCTGACCTTATTAAAAGAGCAGTTCTCTCTGCTCAATCTGCAAGAATCCAACCTTGGGGTAATGACCCTATGGCAGGTAAAAGAACTTCTGCAGAATCCTGGGGATCCGGTAGAGGTGCAGCTATGGTACCTAGAATCAAAAGCGGTGCTAGAGCAGCATTCGTTCCACAAGCTATTGGTGGAAGAAAAGCTCACCCAGTAAGAGCTGAGAAAAATCATCACGAAAAAGTAAACAATAAGGAAAGAAGATTTGCAATCAGATCCGCTGTTGCAGCTACTACCAATGAAGAATTAGTAGCTCTCAGAGGTCACAAAATTGAAAATCTCGAACAAGTACCTGTAATTGTTGAAGATGATTTAGAAACTGTTAAGACTGCTGCTGAAACTCGTGAAATCTTTAAAGCATTAGGAGTTTACGATGACATCATCAAAGCTAAAAACAGTAAGCATATAAGAGCAGGTAGAGGAAAAACAAGAGGACGTAAATACAAATCCAGTAAAGGTCCATTAGTAGTTGTAGGCGAAGACAAAGGCATTAAATTAGGTGCAAGAAACCACGCTGGTGTCGAAGTCGTAACTGCTGAAAACTTAAATGCTGAATTATTAGCACCTGGTACTCATGCTGGTAGGTTAACTATTTATACCAAGTCCGCTGTTGAAAAATTAGGAGGATTATTCCAATAGATTCCTTTGGAATTTGTTAGGAACTTTAAGAAGGTGGATATTTATGGATCCTTATAAAATTATTGTTAAACCTCATGTAACTGAGAAAACTATGAATTTAATCGATCAAAACAATGAACTTGCTTTTGTTGTTAGAAGAACATCTACAAAAGCTCAAATCAAAAAAGCTTTTGAACAGTTATATGACCAAGAAGTAGCAAGAGTAAACACTCATATTACTACTAAAGGTATTAAATTAGCGTATGTCAAACTCACTGAAGAAGGCGAAGCTGAAGATGTAGCTGTTAAAATGGGAGTATTCTAAGGAGGATTGATTATGGGAAAACGATTAATACACCAACGTAGAGGAAGAGGAACTCCTGCTCATCGTGTTGCTTCTCACAGATTCAAAGATAAAATCCAATACAGAGCTTACGATGACTTAGAGAAAGAAGGTAGTTTAAAAGGTAAAGTCGTTGACATCATTCACGACCCTGCAAGAACTGCTCCTATTGCTTTAGTAAAATTCGAAAATGGTGAAAAAAGACATATTTTAGCTCCTGAAACCATTCAAATTGATGATGATATCGAATGCGGTATTTCAGCACCAATCAGTTTCGGTAACACATTACCACTCGCTGAAATCCCTGAAGGTACTCCAATCTACAATATTGAAAACACTCCAGGAGACGGAGGTCGTTTCGTAAGATCCTCTGGAACTTATGCTTCTTTAATTACTCACGACGCAACTCAAGCTGTTGTAGAATTACCATCTGGTGAATTGAAATCTTTCCATCCTCAATGCCGTGCAAGTATCGGTGTTGTAGCTGGTGGAGGTAGAAAAGAAAAACCTTTCCTCAAAGCAGGTGTCAGATGGCATGCATATAAAGCTAAAGGTAAGAAATTTATGACTGTTAGAGGAGTAGCAATGAACGCTGTTGACCACCCTCACGGAGGAGGTAACAGACAACACCCAGGTCGTCCAACTACTATTTCTAGACACGCACCACCTGGAAGAAAAGTCGGTTCAATTGCAGCTAAACGTACTGGAAAAAGAAGATAATTTAAGGAGATGTGTCATTGGCTAGAAAAATATTTAAATACAGAGGATATACTATTGAAGAATTAAAAGAAATGTCCTTGGACGAATTTATTGAACTTTTACCAGCAAGACAAAGAAGATCCTTAAAAAGAGGATTCTTACCAAGACAACAGTCTGTGTTGGATAAAATGAGAAAATTACAAAAATTAGACAAAAAAGGTGGAAAACCAGTAGTAGTTAGAACCCACTGTAGAGATATGATTGTTATTCCTGAAATGGTTGGAACTACTTTCGGTATCTATAATGGTAGAGACTTTGTTGAAGTAACTTTCACTCCTGAAATGTTAGGTTGCTTCTTTGGTGAATTTGCACCAACCAGAGCAAGAGTTCAACATGGTGACCCAGGTATGGGTGCTACTAGATCATCTATGTTTGTACCACTTAAATAAGGAGATTAAAACATGGCTAAAAATAAATACGCTTATAACAATAAAGATGCTGACGAATCTAAAACAGCACGTGCTATGGCAAGATCCCTTAAAGTTTCTCCAAAACATTGTGTAGAAATTTGTAGTGCAATTAGAGGCATGGATGTTGCTAAAGCAAAAGCATACTTAAATGATGTAATTGAAATGAAAAAAGCTGTTCCTTTCAAAAGACACAACAGAGATGTTGGTCACAGAAAAGGTATGAAAGGTTGGGCTGCTGGAAGATACCCTGTAAAAGCTTCTAAAGCAATTTTAAAGATAATCGAAAATGCTGAAGCAAATGCAGAATACAAAGGTATGGACGTGGAAAACCTTAAGATTGAACATATCTCTTCCCACAGAGGTATGGTCATTAGAGGAGCTAGACCAAGAGCATTTGGTAGAGTAACCCCATTCAACACTCCAACTACCCATATTCAAATAGTTTTAGTGGAGGCTTAAATAATGATAGAAAAAGATTTCGTTACAGAAGGTCTCAGAAGAACCAAAATTGATGAATATTTAGAAAAAGAACTCGAAAGAGCAGGTTACGGAGGAATGGAAATCCAAGTTACTCCTTTAGGAACTATGGTTATCGTTTATGCTGAAAGACCTGGTATGGTAATCGGTAGAGGTGGAAAAACCGTAAGACAAATTACCCAAAACCTCAAAAACAAATTCGATTTGGATAACCCTCAAGTTGAAGTTAAAGAAGTGGATGTTCCTGAGTTAAATGCTAGAATCATGGCTGCTAAAATTGCAAACATGCTCCAAAGAGGTATGCACTTCAGAAGAGTAGCATATTCCACCATCCGTAGAATTATGGGTGCTGGCGCTCAAGGTGTAGAAGTTACCATTTCCGGTAAAATCAGAGGTTCAAGATCTGCTGTTGCTAAATTCACTGAAGGATACATTAAAAAATGTGGTGAACCTGCAACCAGATTTGTAGAAGAAGGTTTTGCAACTGCACCTTTAAAACCTGGTGTTTTAGGTATTGTTGTTAGAATCATGCCTCCTGAAGCAGTTTTACCTGATAAAGTAGATATTCTTGCTCCTATTGCTGAACCTGCAGAAGAAATTGTTGAAGAAGAAGTGGCTGAAGAAGTTGTCGAAGAAGAAGCTGAAGAAATAGTCGAAGCTGAAGAAGACCTTGAAAGCTTAGAAGAAATCGAAGAAGTTGAAGAGGATCTTGAAGAACTCGAAGCAGCTACCGAAGATTCCGAAGAGGAATAAATCTTTAAGGAGTTGAGAAAATGGCAATTTTAAGAAGTAAAGAAATTTGGGAAATGGAAATTGAGGACATCGAAGAAAAATTGGTGGAACTCAAAGCTGAACTCGCTAAAAACGTTTCCAAAAGTGCTGCTGCTGGAGTTAATGAAAACCCTGGTAAAATTAGAGAACTCAAAAGGACTATTGCTCGTGTTCTTACAATTATGAACCAAAAACAGAAGGAGAATTAAATGTCAAAAATCTGTGATGTATGTGGTCTTCCTGAAGAACTTTGTGTTTGCGAAGAAATTGCAAGAGAAGTTCAAGCTGTAAAAGTGTTTACAGTAAGAAGGAGATTTGGAAAATTAATGACTATCGTCGAAGGTATAGATGAACATGATATAGATATCAAGGAACTTACTAAGACTCTTAAAGCTAAATGCGCTTGCGGTGGTACCGCTAAAAAAGGTCAAATTGAACTTCAAGGTGACCATAAAGTAAGAGTCAAGGAAGTCTTATCTGAAATGGGATTCTCTTCTGACACTATTGAAATCAGAGATTCTGATAAAAAATACAATAAAAGAAGAAGACGTTAATCCGGTCATTACTTAAATCTTAATTCACATACTAGAGGCTTAGAATGATAAGCTCAAAGAACATATTCTATCATGAATTAATTGGGTTAGAACTTAAGGTTGTTGACAGTTCCAATCCTTCCTTAATTGGACTTTGCGGAACAGTCATCGATGAGACCAAAAAGACTTTATTGATTGAAGTGAAAGAAAAGGTTCAGGATAAAGACTTAAGTTCTAATCAGAATGATTTTAATTTTATTTGTAAGGAAAAATTAATTCAGAAAGATGTTTCTGTATTTCAATTTAAAGTTCCAGATGGAACAATTGTTGAAATTGATGGTAAAATATTGTTGAATCGTCCTGAAGATAGGATAAAAAAAAGATATAAAAAAATTTAATGGTGATAAAATGGTTGGTCTTAATGTTAAGGAACCAGAAACTAAATGTGATGATCCTAACTGCCCTTTCCATGGTAATTTATCTGTTAGAGGACAAGTCCTTGAAGGAGTTGTTACTACCAATAAAGCAGAAAGGACTATTACTGTAGAACGTAGTTTCTACAAATTCATTAGAAAATACGAAAGATACGAAAAAAGAAAATCAAGAATAAATGTTCACAAACCTGATTGTCTTGATGTAAAAATTGGTGACTCTGTAAAAATTGCAGAATGTAGACCTTTAAGTAAAACTAAACATTTTGTATTAGTTGAAGTAAAAGGTGATGATTAGAATGAAACCTACTACATCTAGCGTAACAAAAGCATTACCAATTGGTGCTAGACTTCAATGTGTCGACAACACCGGAGCTCGTGAAATTGAAATCATTTCCGTAAAAGGGTTCAAAGGTGTACGTAGAAGACTCGACGTAGCTGGAGTTGGTGACATGGTAGTTGCTTCTGTTAAAAAAGGAACTGCTGACATGAGAAGAGAAGTTGTAAATGCAGTTGTTGTAAGACAGAAAAAAGAATACAGACGTGCTGATGGTCTTCGTGTAAAATTCGAAGATAACGCTGCAGTTATCATTACTCCTGAAGGAGTATTGAAAGGTTCTGAAATCAGAGGACCTGTTGCTAAAGAAGCAGCTGACAAATGGCCTTCTGTAGGTAGTGCAGCAAGCATATTAATTTAAGTTTATGGTGATTAAATGTCAATTCAACCAAGAAAACAAAGAAAAGCTCTCTACACTGCTCCTTTACACATTCGTCGTAAAATCATGAGTGCTAATTTAAGCAAAGATTTAAGAGCAGACATTGGTAAAAGATCTTTACCAATAAGAGTTGGAGACAAAGTTCAAGTTGTTCGTGGAGACTTTAAAGGTCATGAAGGAAAAGTTGAATCTATTGATGCAAAAAGATACAAAGTTACCGTTGAAGGAGTTACTTTAAGTAAACCTGACGGAAATGCTGTATTACTTCCTATTCACCCTTCCAACTTGATGATTATTGAAGCTGATTTAAAAGATGAAAGAAGAATAAATATGGAGGAATAAGATGGCAAAAATGGGATCTAGAAAGCATCTTAAAAGGTATAAAGCACCTAAAAGCTGGCCTATCCATCCAAAAGAAGACACTTGGACAGTAAAACCTGCTCCTGGTACTCACGCTATTAACGATTCTTTACCTTTACTCGTTATTATCAGAGACATTTTAGGTCTTGCTGATAACTCCAGAGAAGCAAAAAGAATCATTAATACTGGTAACGTTTTAATTGATGGAAGAGCTGTAAAAGATTATAAATTCCCTGTAGGTTTTATGGATGTTTTAACTATTCCTAAAACTGAAGAAAATTACAGAATCCTTTTAGATACTAAAGGAAGATTAACTTTACACCCAATAACAGCAGAAGATGCAAGTTACAAATTAGCTAAAATCGTAAACAAATCTACTATTAAAGGCGGAAAAACCCAATTAAACCTTCACGATGGTAGAAACGTTTTAGTTGATGAAGATGTATATGCAGGTCAAGATGTTGTTTGCATTGCTGTACCTGAACAAGAAATCAAAGAAAACTTCAAATTTGATGAAGGTGTAGTTGTTCTTGTTACTGGTGGTAAGCACACTGGTGAACTTGGTAAGATCAAAGAAGTCATTGTAGACGAATCTTCTAAACCAAACACTGTAGTAATTGAAAAAGCAAACGATGACACTTTCTTAACCTTAAAAGAATATGCATTTGTTATTGGTCAAGATGAACCAGCTATTGACTTATTGGAGGTTAACCAATGAACCCAATGAACGAAGTTATCATTTCAAAAGCTACTATCAACATTGGTGTTGGTGAAGCTGGTGAAAAATTATCCAGAGCTATGACTCTTATTGAAAATATGACTGGTCAAACTCCTGTAAAAACCTATTCAAAAGTCACTAACCCTGAATGGGGTATCAGAAAAAGACAACCTATTGCATGTAAAGTAACTCTCCGTGGAGAAAAAGCTGAAGATGCAATTAAATTGGTTTTAGAAGGTATCAACAACAAATTAAGACCTAGTCAATTTGATGCACAAGGTAATGTTTCTTTCGGTATTAGAGAACATATTGATATTCCTGGAATGAGATACGATCCAGATATTGGTATTTTTGGTATGAATCTTTCTATCACCTTTGAAAAACCAGGTTATAGAATTAAAAGAAGAAAAATCCAAAAGAAATCTATTCCAAAAAGACATAGAATCACTCCTGAAGAAACTATGAAATTTATGGAAGAAAAATTCAATGTTACTATTGCAGAGGAAGAAGACTACGAATAATCCTACTCTAAAATAGTGATTGAGATTATTAAAATAATATGTTAAGGTGATTATATTGCCAAGAAAATACGGAAAAGCAGCAAAAAAATGTAGCCGTTGTGGAGATCACTCTGCTATTGTAAGCAGATACGGACTCAACTTATGTAGGCAATGTTTTAGAGAAATTGCTCCTAAAATAGGATTTAAAAAATATAATTAAGAAAGGTGTTTATTATGACTCTTATGGACCCTCTTGCTGATGCTTTAACAAACATTAGAAATAACGAACGTCAAGTAAATGACCACTGTACTATTTCTCCAGCATCCAAATTGATTGGACGCGTGTTAAGCACTATGCAAAAAGAGAATTATATAGGTGAATTTGAATTTATAGATGACAACAAAGCTGGAAAATTCGAAGTAGAATTGGAAGGTAACATCAACCAATGTGGTGTAATTAAACCTCGTCATGCTGTAAAGAAAGATGAATTTGAGAAATTCGAAAAAAGATATTTACCAGCAAAGAACTTCGGTATCTTAATCGTAACTACTCCTGAAGGTATCATGACCCACAGAGAAGCTAAAGAAAGAGGTATCGGCGGACGTTTGTTGGCTTACATGTATTAGGTGATTAAATATGGTATTAGCTGCAGCTATAAGGGAAGAAATTGAAATCCCTGAAGGCGTTGAAGTTATAATTGAAGATGAAGTTACTGTAAAAGGACCAAATGGTGAAACTTCCAGAAAATTTACTTATCCTAATGTAACTATTTCAAAAGAAGATAATCTTGTTGTTCTTGAAACCGCTTTCCCTAAAAAGAAAGACAAATCCATGATTGGAACTACTAGAGCTCACATCAACAATATGATTACTGGTGTAACCGATGGTTTCACTTATCATATGAAAATTGTATTTGCTCACTTTCCAATGGCTGTAAAAGTTCAAGACAAAGAAAAAATTGTTACTATTGAAAACTTTATTGGAGAAAGACATCCAAGATCTTCAAAAATCGTTGGAGATGCTAAAGTTCAAGTTAAAGGTGATGAAGTAATCATTACTGGTATTAACAAAGAAGATGTTGGTCAAACTATGGCTAACTTAGAACAAGCTACTAAAATTAGAGGTAAAGATCCTAGAGTATTCCAGGATGGTATCTATTTAACTAGTAGAGAATAGTTATAATGGTGATTTGAATGAGTAAAGATTTTAAAAGACAAGAATATGCTCGTTATAAAAAATTAGGAACCAAATGGAGACGTCCTAGAGGAAAAACTAGTAAAATGAGAAGATACGAAGCAGGTAAACCTGCAATGCCATCTATTGGTTATCGTACTCCTAGAGCTACTAGAGGATTACATCCTTCTGGTTACAAAGATGTTCTTGTTAATAACATGAAAGAATTAGAAGCACTTGACGGCGAAACTGAAGCTGCAAGAATCAGTGCTACTATTGGTAAACGTAAAAAAGAATTGATGTTAGCTAAAGCATCAGAATTAGGTATAAAAGTATTAAACAAATAAATCTGAAAAATTTATATTTTTCATATGATAGATGATAAAACTAAGTTTTTTCATTTCCTAAAAATTGTTAAGCGATTTAATTTAAAGTAAATTTTTAAAATTATAAATTTATAAAGCTTACTTGTAAGAAAAATAGGGGCGTTGTATAAAGTTGGTAAGGGATTATTGAGTACGTCTTTAACCTCATACCACAACATATATGACAATGATTCTAATCAATTAATTGATTCGGGAATTTAGTATAATAAATTCTTGGATAAAGGTTAAATAATTAATTGTGTGTAATTTAATGAGTAAATTTATGGAAAATTTATTTTTTAAATATATTGGCCAAAAGTCAAGCAAAAGAATCTTTTTTCTTATTAAAAGCTACAATTAAATTAAAACAATTAAAACAACAAATGAATTTTAATTTATTTGAATTAAGGGAAACTTGAAGAAATTATTCAAGTTTATCAGCTAACTAAATGGAGGATTATTAATGAATCTTACTACACAAAAAAGATTAGCTGCTAGTATACTTAAAGTTGGAGTAAACCGTGTATGGATAGACCCTGATGAAATTGAAGAAGTTTCTAGAGCTATTACAAGAGACGGTATCAAACAACTTATAGATCAAGGTATTATCAAAGCTAGACCAAAAACTGGTATTAGTAGCTACAGATCTAAGAAAATCAAAGAACAAAAGAAAAAAGGTAAACGTAAAGGAAGAGGTAGTATCAAAGGAGCTAAAAACGCTCGTACTCCTAAAAAACAAGTCTGGATGAAAACTATCCGTGCTTTAAGAACTGACTTAAAAGAAATGAGAGATGCTGGTGAAATTGACCCTACTACCTACCGTAAATTATACAAAATGGCAAAAGGTGGAGCTTTCAGAAGTAAATCTTACATGAAAACTTACGCTAGAGACCATGATTTAATTAAATAGGAGGAATGGACTTGGCAAGCGGATCAAATTATAAAGTAGCATTCAGAAGAAGAAGAGAAGGTAAAACTGACTATGCTACTAGAGCAAAATTAGTTGGTGTAGATAAATCCAGATTAGTTGTAAGAATTTCCAATGCTAATTGTATTGTTCAAGTAATCAATGTTGGTAAAGACGGTGACGAAACTGTTGTATCAGCTCACAGTAAAGAATTAAACAAATTAGGATGGTTAGCAGGAAACAAAAACACTAGTGCTGTTTATTTAACTGCATACTTATGTGGTAAAAAAGCTGTTGCAGCAGGTGTTGACTATGCTGTTGCAGATATCGGGTTAAAATCTCCTATTAAAGGGGCAAAAGTATTTGCTGCTGTTAAAGGTGCAGCAGATGCTGGTTTGAATGTTCCATACGGTGAATCTATTGTACCTACTGAAGACAGGATCAACGGTGAACATATTGCAGAATATGCTGAAAGCTTAGATGATGAAGAATTAAATAAAAAATTCTCCCAATACTTAGCTAGAGGTCTTCAACCTACTGATTTACCTAAACACTTTGAAGAAATTAAAAATAAAATTGACGAGGCTGAATTATGAGCTTTAATATGGATGATTGGGAACCTAAAACCAATTTAGGTAAAGAAGTAAAAGCAGGCAATATCACTGATATTGATGAAATCTTCGAAAAAGGTCTCCCTATAATGGAATTAGAAATTGTAGATGCATTACTCCCTGATTTAGAAGAAGAAGTAATGGATGTAAATTTAGTTCAAAGAATGCACAAATCTGGTAGAAAAGTTAACTTTAGAGTAATTGTTGCAGTAGGTAACAAAAACGGTTACGTAGGTTTAGGACAAGGTAAAGCTAGAGAAGTAGGTCCTGCTATCAGAAAAGCTGTAGATAACGCTAAATATAACATTATAAAAGTAAGAAGAGGTTGTGGAGATTGGGGTTGTGTTTGTGGAAGACAACACACTGTTCCTTTCAAAGTAACCGGTAAAGCAAGTAGTGTAAACGTAACCTTAAGACCTGCTCCTGCAGGTGTAGGACTCGCTATCGGTGACGTAGGTAAAACTATTCTCTCTCTTGCTGGTATTAAAGACGTATGGTCTCAAGCTAGTGGACAAACCCAAACTACTGTAAACTTCGCTAATGCTGTATTTGAAGCATTAAAAGAAGCAAGCAGAATGAAAGCTTCAGAACAAGACCTTAAAAATATGGGAGTAATTCAATAAACGGTGGTATCATGTATTTAGTAATTAGAATTAGAGGTACTACTGGTGTTAAACAAGGCATTGCTAGTACTTTAGAAATGTTAAGACTCAACAGAATTAGTCATGCTGTATTAGTTGAAGAAAACCCAAGTTACAAAGGTATGCTCCAAAAAGCAAAAGACTACATCACTTGGGGAGAAGTAGATTTAGAAACTCTCACTGAACTTGTAGAAAAAAGAGGAAGAATAGTTGGTGGAGCTCGTCTCAGCGAAGAATACTTAGCAGAAAACACCGATTACTCTACTTTTGAAGAATTGGCTAATGCATTAATCAACGGTGAAATCAAAGCTCAAGATATTGATATGAAACCTGTATTCCGTTTACATCCTCCAAGAAAAGGATACAAAGGAATTAGACATTCTGTAAAAGAAGGTGGATCCTTAGGTTACAGAGGCGAAGATATTAATAATCTTGCAAAAAGAATGGCTTAAGGGTGGATTAAATGATAAGAAAAGGCAAAAAGATTAACAAAATGAGAGGTTCCAGATCTAACGGTGGAGGCTCTGTTAAAAGAAGAAGAGGTGCTGGTAACAAAGGTGGTAAAGGTAAAGCTGGAGCTGGAAAACACCACTGGTCCACTACCGTAATTGAAAACAGATATTACTTCGGTAAACATGGTTTCAAAAGACCTCAAAAAACTATCCACAAATCTTATCCTGTCAACTTAAACTTCTTAAACGACAAAGCTGAAGAGTTTGTAGAAAAAGGAATTGCAACCAAAGAAGATGACATGATTGTTATTGATGTAACTGAATTAGGTTACAACAAAGTTTTAGCAACCGGTTCTCTTGACATTCCTTTAGTTGTCAAATCTCCTGCATTCTCTGAAACTGCTATTGAAAAAATAGAAGAAGCTGGCGGAGAAGCTGTAGAACTTTAACTCCGCTTTTCCAGGCCTTCGGCCTGCAAAACCGGAACCAAAACTCTTTTCACTAGTTGGGAGTGTTATGCTCTTTAACTAGTTTTCATTCTTTTTTTAATTCATTTTTTTATTTAATTTTAATTTATTTTTACACTAGTTTTATATTATTTTTAGATTAATTTTACACTAAATTTTTACACTAATCTTATCAAATTTTTAAATAATCCTATTTTCAAATTTTCATAATTTTTATTAAAAT
>NZ_JAZNIB010000068.1:0-20496 GCF_045577275.1 Methanobrevibacter sp. | reverse complement strand
CCATCAAAATTCCACCCATCACTCATCAGCAACACCCACATGAACAATTGCATTTTAATTCAAAGCCAAATTTCCTTAAAAACATGGTGTAGTCATATTCTAATAATGTATCTTCCTTTACAAATGACATGATTCCAATTTCATCATTTGATGTAAGTCTTTGGAATGTTTTTAAAGTCTTATCATTAAGCACTTTATCAACTGCACCTTCATCAAATCTAAACCCTATCTCAGCAAATGGGAATTCAAATGAATATCGATCATCAATTTTCACTGAAATTTCACTTCCTTTTTCAAGTATTATCAAATTGTCAGTATTTGGAAGGAGGATTGCTATTTTTGCACCATCCTTAAGAGATTGGAATTCTTCATAATTGTCATTTGCCCATGTTTCCCAAGTTTTTTCATTGAAATAATCCATATTTCCACCTATTTAATCTATTATTTCATCGACTTCACTCAAAATTTTATTCTTGATTATTTTGACACATTCCTCACTTTCTACATCTAATCTAAAAGGATCTTTTGCTCTAACTTCGTAATTTTCTAGAACTTTCCCAACATTAATTGATTTTTTAACTTTAATGTTTCTGTTTTCTAGAATTTTATTGACACATTCCCCATTACATCCATTGATGGAAATAATTGGATATTTTTTAAGCATAGCGTTGTTTTCACCTTTTATATCTGCTGAAGTGGAACCCATACAAATTGATATAATATTTTCATCTTCCTTTTTTGCATCTCCTACAGCCACTCTTGACACTAATCCATTAGGACTCATACCATTACAGGATGCAAGGGCTACTTTTTCATTCATTCAATCACCTTTGAGAATTCAGCTAATTTTTCAAGGATTTCTGGATTGTTCAGCTTATAGTAAATCCATTTGCCTTCTTTTCGCCCATTGATGATTTTTTCTTTTTTAAGTATGTGCAGATGGTGTGAAACGGTAGATTGTGATTTATCCAATGCATCAAATATTTCACATACACATAATTCTCCATTTTTCAATAAAAATAATATTTTTAAACGTGTCGGATCTGCAATTGATTTAAAGATATCTGAAATCTCTTCCAACTCTTCATTATCTGGAATATTTTCTAATAGTTCATCTGTTAAATTGCAGTCGCAACAGTTATCCTTGTTTTGTTCAGTCATAATTATAATTATCATTTCGATATATTTAAATATATCGATTTGTTTTTTTTAAAAAATATTCTTAAATTTGAATTAAAAGGTTTAAGAAAAAATAAAAAATAAAAAAATAAAAAGAGTTAAATCGGCTAAAATAATAAATTTTTAATATTTTTATAATTTGCATCCTGCCACTATGGCCTGTCCTAAGGATACTGATCCATCTCCAGGACATGAATTAATGTGTTGGATAAATTCAAATCCTTCATTTTCTATGTATGTTTTGATGTAATCAGTAATCGCTTCGTTATAGAATACTCCACCAGTTGCACCGATTGTTTTTATTCCCTTTTCTTTTGCAGACTCTACAGCAAGTTTTGCAAGTCCAATGCTTACTGCCTTTTGGCCGGCTACAGCTATTTTATTAAGGTCTTCTCCTTCTTCAATCTTATCTACAACATATCTCATGATTGCTGTTGTATCAAGAATCTTTCTGGTGCCCTTTTCATCTTCGTATTCCTTGATGATTATTGGGAAGTCTTCAAGGGTATCCTCTTCCTTGTATTCATAAGCATAGGATTCCAATTTCATTGAAGCTTCGCCTTCGTAGCTTCTTTTATCACAGATATGGAGTGCAGTGGATACAGAATCAAGAACCCTTCCGGTACTTGTATTAATTCCAACATTGAGATTGGTTTCCATTTGCCTGAATAGGCTTTTTATTTCAATTGCTCCATGCTGGAATGAATTGATGTAATCATTATTAAGCAATTCCTTAATGTAATCTTCAGTGTACTTCTCATTTTCATAGTCACTATTTGGATTGGCTAATATTGCAGCCATCATTCTTGCAGGATATTTAGTGCATAAGTCTCCACCAGGCATCTTTTGAGGCATTAAAGAAGCTGTTCTTTCGAAATCCTTAATGTTTGTGTATAATATTTCTCCTCCCCAAGAGTTTCCATCTGCACCGTATCCCACTCCATCAGCAGCTATTATGATCATTTCATTATTGTCTCTATCTTCACTGAAATGGTCATTCAATAGGGAAATTCCATGAGCATGATGGTGCTGTACAGGTATCAATGGACAGCCGTATTCCTCTGCATATTCCTTAGCAAGTTTTGTAGTGAAGAATTGTGGATGCAAATCGCAAGCTATTGCATCGAAACTGTCTGTTTTTGTAATTCTCATCATATGCTTGATGGCTTCTTGAAGGAATTCATAGGTTCTGTATTTGTTTGTATTTCCAATATGCTGTGATACATATGCCTTTGAATTCTTAAGGATTGTAAATGTAACGTCAAGTTCCGGGCCGAGAGCAAGAATATTCAGATTGTCGAATTCGCCATTCAAATCTGTGTATTTTCCCTTCAGGTCATAAGGTTCTGGAGTGTATCCTCTGGAACGTCTTATGAAAGCAAGCTCATTGTTTCTGAATCTTGCTACAGAGTCATCACATCTGTTCAATATTCTTCTGTTGTGAACGAGGTAATAGTCAGCTATTGTATCAAGGTTTTCAAGTATTTCCTCATTTGTAATCATCATTGGCTCTCCAGGAACATTAGCTGATGTCATAATGTATGCTGGAGTGTCTGTATGATTGAATAGAAGATGATGCAATGGAGCATATGGCAACATTACTCCTATATTGTGCAATCCAGGGGATACAGACTTTGCGAAATTGTAGTTTTCATTCTTCTTTAGGATTACAATAGGTCTTTCCTTTGACAGTAATGTCTCTTCTTCAGCATCTGAAACCAGTGCGTATCTCTTGACTGTTTCAATATCTGGACTCATTACTGCAAATGCCTGATTTTCTCTGCCTAATCTTTCCCTTAAAAGGTTTACAGTATCTTCTAGCATTACATTAGCAACCAAATGTGTTCCTCCGATTCCCTTGATTGCAAATATTTTCCCTTCATCAAGAAGTTTTGCTGTATCGATTAGAGGGTCTTCAGAGTCAATCTTCACTGGATTTTGATTATCATTCTTATATAATTCCAAGGATGGTCCGCAAACTTCACAGCAGCTTGCTTCTGCATGATAACGTCTGTCAAGAGGATTCTTATATTCAACTTCACATTCGTTGCATAATGGGAAATCATCCATAGTGGTCTTGTCCCTGTCATATGGGACGTTTTCAATTACGGTAAAACGTGGGCCGCAATCAGTGCAGGCATTGAATGGATAATTGTATCTTCTGTTGTTTGGATCGTTAATCTCTTCCAAACATTTATCGCAGATTGCAAGGTCTGGTGGAATGACAGAGGTCCCTGAGAAACTGTCTGAACTTTCCTTTATTGTAAAATCAGCGTATTCTTCTTCATCTTTAAGTTCTACAGTTTCCAGATTGTTTATTTTAGCTATTGGCGGAAGTTCATTTTGGAGCTTGTATATGAAATCAGCTATTTGCTCATCAGAACCTTGGATTATTATTTCAACTACATTTCCCAAGTTCCTTACATAACCTACCAATTCCAATTCTGTAGCTATTCTATATACGAAGGGTCTGAATCCTACTCCTTGCACTATCCCTTCTACCAATACCTTTTCAGTTTTCACTTTTTCACCGTAAATAAAATTAATGGATGATTTAAAAATTTAATAGTTAATCATTAAAAATAATCATTATAAAAATTTAATAGTTAATCATTAAAAATAATCATTAAAAAAATTTAATATTAATCAATATAATAATTATATATTATAGTAATTATAAATCTTTTTAATATAATGTTTTGTTTTTTGTGATAAAAAATTATTTTTAATTTACTAAAATTTTATGATGTTTGTGATAAAATGAAAGAGATTCTTAAAAGTCTTGCTGAAGGTAAAATTTCAATTGAAGAGTGTGAGACTCTTTTAAAAGCTGAAAATATTCGCCAATTGGATGAAGTGGCACAGATTGACACTTCCAGGAAAGACAGAACTGGCTTTCCAGAAGCTATTTTGGCTGACAGTAAGGACTATGAAGATTTATTGACCATAATAAAAAGATTTCTTGAAAAAGGAGAATCAAATGGTTCAATTGAATTGAAAAACAATATTATAATTACAAGACTATCTAAAGAAAGGTATGAATTATTAGAAAAGGATTTGGATTATTTGCTCGAAAAAGGAATAAAATTTGATTATAATAAGAGAGCAAAGATTTTAATAATTTACAAGGATGCTTTAGTTGATTTTAAAGAGGAATATGGCAAAATAGGACTTTTAACTGCAGGAACCTCTGATATTCCTATTGCAGAGGAAGCGAAAGTCATTGTTGAGCAGGGAGGATGTGAAGTAATCAGTTCCTATGACATTGGTGTTGCAGGAATTCATAGGCTCTTTCCTCAGATTGCCCATATGGTTGAAGAGGATGTTTGTGCATTCATTGTCTGTGCAGGAATGGAAGGGGCATTGCCTTCTGTTGTTGCAGGATTGGTGGATGTTCCAGTAATTGCTGTTCCAACATCAGTAGGTTATGGTATTGGTGCAGATGGCAAGGCTGCATTGTATTCCATGTTGCAGTCCTGTGCTCCTGGATTGTCTGTTGTCAATATTGATAATGGATTTGGCGCTGGGGTCTGTGCCTTGACTATTGCTAAAAACATTGCTAAAAGAGTGGAAAGTTCTAAAGAATAATTTTCATTATTCATTATAATATTCATTTTAACTTTTTTATTTCTTAATTTATTTTAATTTATTTCATTAAATTTTTATCTTGGTGTTTATATTGATTTTTAGAGATTTCAATCCAGAAATTCATGATGTCTATAAAGTGGCTGAACTCATCTATGATGTTGATTATAGAACATTCAAGCATGTTTTCAAATCAAAGGATGAAGGTGTGGAAGCTATTAAGAATAGATTGCTACTAATCGATTTTGCCGATGATGCTGAAGTGGATGACAATGATCTATTCTATGTCTTTTTTGATGATGAAGACAAGGATGAAAAAGAGATTATCGGAATGTTCAATGGTGGAAAAGGAGTGCAGCATTCCCTTTTTGGAGACATTAAAAATCAATTTAAAACCCTTGGATTCAGTGAAGCTTTAGGGCTTTCCAAAGTGTCCTTTATGGATAATTTTGTTTTGGTTGATGTTGAAGATGATGATTTTTACATATGTGAATTGGCCATTTGCTCAAATCAAAGAGGAAAGGGTTATGGTACAGAAGCATTGGACCAATTGATTCAACTTGCAAAGGATTTGGATTGCAAAAGAGTGGTTTTGGATGCAGACTTTAGAAATGATGGTGCATTCAGACTATACAGCTCTAAAGGATTTAAGGTCTTCAAGAAAAAATCATTCGGTATTCCTGGTAAAAAAAGAGGGATGCGTAATATGGAATTGGTTTTAAAATAATTATTTTTTAAGCTAATTTTTAAATTATTTTTTAACTTTTATTTTTCTCATTGGTCTATGAGTTCATTGTCATTTTTAAATTATTTTTTAATTATTTTTTTAATTATCTTTTTAATTCGTAATATATAAAACTAATTATTTTTTCAATAAAAAAAAGAAGAGATAAATGAAAATTATTTTCTTCTTCTTTGGAACTCTTCTAATATTTCATCATAGCTAACTCCTTTGTAAACCAAAAGGAGCAATGTGTGGAAAATCAAATCAACAGATTCGTAAACCAAGTTTTCATCATTTTTTGATGCAATAAGGGTTTCTCCACATTCTTCAGCTATTTTTTCAAGGATCTTATCCTCTGCTTTTTTATCACTATCTTTCATGATGTTTGAAGTATAGGAATCTATAGGTGAGTCTCTACGACTTTCCAAAACTTCATATACCTCTCTTATGATTTCATCATTTGCCATGATTTCACTCCTTTGCTTTAACTCTTTTTATATTTTAGCTGTTTCTTTTTTTCATTACTTCTTCTTGATGCTTTTTCTGATTTGAAGTTTTAATGGTTTCAGTTAAAGCTATTAAAGGATGTTGGTCATCATCGATAATGGTAATGTCATTGAAGGTTTTCAATCCTTGCTTTTCAGCGGTTTTTTCCATTCCTAATGTAATGTCCTTATTGAAATCCACTACATAGGAATCAATCTTATCCAAACCTAATTGCACAGATGCAACTGCCCTGTGGTGACCGTCAACCAAAATGTATCTGTCACCTGTTTTAACTACAATGGTAGGTTCTGCCAATCCTTTTTCAAGTTCGTAGGTTCTTCCTTGTAATTCATCAGCATAAACCCTATCTTGAGTAGGCTTTATCTTTTCAACAGGCACAGCTTCTCTTGTCAATGTGGTCTTGATGTCATAGAGTTTTTCCATGGTTTCTCTGAATGCACTTACTTTAGTTGGAGTGGACCTTTCAATATGTGACCTTACAATATCTGTATTGGTCATGATTCCTTTTACATGTCTTTCCTTATCCACTACAGGAAGTCTTGAGATTCCATGTCTGAACATTACTCTTGAAGCATCGTTGATGTGCATATCCTCTCTTGCAACGATTACTTCCTTAGACATGATTCCGCTGACAAACTCGGTTTCCCAGTCCTTTAACAATAAGTCATAAGCGGTTATTATTCCAACGATCTGTTGGTTTTCATCTACAACTGGATAACCGTCGTGCTTTGTTTCTTTCATTAATTGAATTACATCTTTATTAAGTGTATCATATCTTACAGTATATACATTCTTTGTCATGTAATCTTTTACTGTAGTTTTTTCCGTATCCATTCTTTCACCTCTATGATACAATTTATAAAAGTTAGTCCATTATTCTTCAAGTAATTCCTTAAGGATTTTTACAGTTTCTCTTGGATCTGCTTTTCCTTTGGTCAATCTCATTACTTGGCCCATCAAGAAGTTTAATGAAGCTTTTTCACCATTGTGGTAATCCTCTACAGCTTTTGGATTTTCTTCAACTGCTTGTTTTGCTGCAGCTTTAACTTCATCATCTTTTACAACACCAACCAATCCTAACTCTTCAGCAATTGCTTTTGGAGTTTGTTTGTTGTTTGGCATTTGTTCAATGACTCTTTGACCTGCTTTTGTGGTGATTTCCTTATTTTGGAGCATATTGAATAATTCAATCAAGTCATCTGCTACAATTCCACTATCTGCAAAGTCAAGCTTATTGTAAGTCAATACTCTTTTAAGTTCGTCTCTCATCCATTTAGCTGCAAATTTAGGGTCAACTTCTTTAGCAACTTCTTCATAGCATTGAGCTAAATCAAGTTCAGATGTTAGGACTTTTGCAGATTCTTCATCAATGCCATATTCTTCCATAAATCTTTTAACTTTGTTGTGTGGTGCTTCAGGCATTACATCAAGAACCTTATTGATTTGGTCATCGCTGATTTTCATTGGAGGTAAATCTGGATCTGGGATGAATCTGTAGTCATCTGCATTTTCCTTATCCCTCATTGAAACGGTAATCATTTGTGATTCTAAGAAAGCTCTGGTTTCCTGTTTAACTTCACGTCCTCTTTTCAAGAGATTTTTTTGTCTGATTACTTCAAAGTTCAAAGCTTTGTATGCACCTTTGATGGAGTTGATGTTTTTCATTTCCACTCTGTTTCCACCATTGATGGAAACGTTTACGTCTGCTCTCATGGTACCTTCTCCACGAGCTCCACCACTGTATTCCAATACTCTAATAAGCTCTTTTAAGAAGTTACGAGCTTCTTCTGGGGAGTGCATATCAGGTTCAGTAACAATCTCGATAAGTGGGATTCCAGAACGGTTAAAGTCTACAATTCCTCTATCAGGTTTGTATTGTCCAGGGTCTTCTTCCATGTGAATTTCTCTGATTCTGACACCATTCAATTCTCCTTCGTAACCTATAGGTACAGAAGTTTTCTGATATCCACAAGGCAAGTCAGGATAATCATAGTGTTTTCTCATGAAATAAGTGAAGTTCTTATCAATTTTACAGTTAAGCATTAATGAAATCATTAAAGCATTTTCAATCGCTTTTTCATTTGTTGGAAATGGTTTAGCACCTGGTTGATTTAAACATACTGGGCAAACATTTGTGTTTGCTGGTGCTTCCTGATAGTTTGTAGGACAGTTACAAAATAATTTTGAGTCAGTTTCAAGCTGTACGTGAATCTCAAGTCCACACATCATATTTACGTCTATACTAATCCCTCCAAGGATTTTTAATATTTTTTTTATTTTATTTAGATTATTTTTAGTTAAATAAGAATAATTAGCTAACTAATTAGTTAACTTATAAGAATTGTTAGAAAAGTTATATTAATTAACTATAAATTCATATTATGTTAATTTATGTACTATTATATTTATAAAGATTATCTTTATATGAATATTATATAAGGAATTTTTATAGTACTTTTATAGTACTTTTATAGAATTTTTTAGAATTTTTATAGTGAGTTTTTGGTGTTTTTTAGATTCCTTATTTGTATTTGTTTTTTAAGGAATCTTTAATGTATCTTTTAATGTATTGGTCAAGTTCTGGGCTGATTTCACTTTTTTCAGGACCTAATTTGCTTTTATCGGTAAATGTTCCTTTAAGGGTTCTTCCAGTCCATTTGACTTCCTCTTCCACCCTTTTTCCATATTTTGTACCGAACATCTTAAAGAGAGGGAATTTTGTTATTCCATTGGCTCCACTTAAAATAAGTATTCCTATATTTGCTAAATTGTCAGTCCAGGTTCCACAGATTATCTCTAAATCTGGGAATTCAAGCCTTATTGTAGACACCACTTTAGCATAATATAATGATGCAGGTTGGGAGCTGTTTACATATTCGGTTTCAGGATGAGGATTTAGGGAATAGAAGATCACTCTATCAATCTTATGTTCTCTAATGTAATCCTTTAGGTATTCAACATCTTCGAAGCTTTCTCCAAGACCAAGTATTATTGTGATTGCTTTCTTGAATCCAAGATCTCCTGCTGTATCCAACATATCGCTGATTTGATCAAGTGGCTTGCTTGGACAGACTATCTTTTGAAACTCTGGATTTGCAGCTTCAACAGCCCCAGTGATGCCTTTTATCTCTGTTCCGTATTCCTCCAATTCAGAGGTGATTCCAGTGTTGAGCCATACTCCATCTCCTGTGATAGAGTGTATGTTTTCAGCTATTGATTTGATTTCCTGAGTTGTAAAGGATTTGTATCCTCCAGAAAGGAATTCTATATTCCATCCGAGTCTGCTGCACATTTCAGCTTCTGCCAATATGTTGTTTACTCTACGTTTAGCCTTGGTCGGATCTTTGATCTTATTCTTTTGAGTGCTCATATAGCAGAATTTGCAATCTCCTTTATCGCACCACCATGATAAGAAAACAGCCCTTTCAAGACTTATTTCATCATATCCCTTTTTTAAGCTAAGATTGTTAGCTTTTGTAATCAATTCAAGTGTTTCAGTGCTGTTTATATTGTTCATGGTTTTCGCCTTTGGTCTTTAATTTCTTAATAATTAATTATTTCTTTTTATCTTCGATTTCCTTATTTATTTATAATATATTCTTATATATTAAATTTTGTAAATATAAACTTATGATTTTTACAATGATATTTGCATAGAGAGCATATATGTTTTTGAATGATAACTGATTTATGTAATAGAAACATTTATATACTATGTTAATCAACATATTATTACTGTCTTTATTACAGTTATTTTTTTATAAAACTTGATTTGCAAGCATGGGTTATTATGCCGTCGTAGCTCAGTAGGTAGAGCGTTCGGCTGTTAACCGATTGGTCACAGGTTCGAGCCCTGTCGACGGCGCTTTTGGGCCCATAGCTTAGCCAGGTAGAGCGCTCGGCTCATAACCGGGATGTCATGGGTTCGAATCCCATTGGGCCCATTGCACAATTAAGTTTTATTGCATTTGTATTTTATGCTCCGATGGTGTAGTCCGGCCAATCATTTCGGCCTTTCGAGCCGAAGACTCGGGTTCGAATCCCGGTCGGAGCATTTTTTATATTTGAAAGATTTTTGGGAATCTCCTTCCCTCTCTTAGCAGCGGGGGTGTCCGAGCGGCCAAAGGAGACAGGCTTAGGACCTGTTGACGCAGGTCTACCAGGGTTCGAATCCCTGCTCCCGCATAATCTTTTTTTATTTTTATTATTGGTATTTACTGCCGGGGTAGGGTAGGCGGTCATCCTACGGGACTGTGGATCCTGTGACTCGGGTTCAAATCTCGGCCCCGGCCCCATTTTTAAACTTTTTTTAAATTTCTTTAAATATTCTTTAAATATTCTTTAATTTTTTTCAAATATTTCAAAATATTACTTTTCAAATGCTCTAACTGCTTCTATTTATATATAAAAAAATAAACTAAAAGTATTAAGGTTACATTTAAAGTGGGTTTTAATATGGCTAAAAAAGGTTCAGCTGAAGAAAGAGATTTAGTTCATAAATTATGGGATAGGAATTTTGCAGCTATGAGAGCTCCAGCATCTGGAGGAGCTACTAAAAAACCATTGCCTGATGTTATTGCAGGAAATGGTAAGATTTACTTAGCTATTGAAGTAAAGACAACTACTAAAGACAAGATTTATATTGATCATCCTCAAATAGATGCTTTGATTGAGTTTTCAGAGACTTTTGGTGCAAATCCATATCTTGGTGTTAAATTCAAATACACTAAATGGTTTTTCTTATCTCCAGATTTAATAGAAAAGACTAGAAATGGAAATTATAAGGTAGAAAAGGATTACTGTTTAGAAAAGGCATTTGAGATTGATGAAATCTGTGGTTTTGATAAACAAGTTAAATTCTAATTTTTATTCTTTATTTAAATAGTCAAAACCATTTATTTTTCTGTTTTAATTGTTTTTTATTATTTTTTAATTATTTTATTTATTCACGGTCTGTTTTTATTAGTTAAACTATTTTTTATTTTAACAATAAGTTTATATATTATTAAAACATACTTTATAATACTGTATTATTATTTATGCCAAGATAGCTTAGAGGCGAAGCGGTTGGCTGCAGACCAATTACACGGGAGTTCAAATCTCTCTCTTGGCTTTAGGTTAACATATCAGATATGTTAATCTCATAAGTATGGGGTTATGGTGTAACCTGGCATCATCTGGGACTCCAGTTGTCTTTGAAGAAAAACGCGTAGTCTGATGATCAGTATAGATTGGTTATGTGATGACCAATTGGAGTACTGAGGCAAGAGAAATCCTAGGATCGGGGTTCAAATCCCTGTGACCCCATTTTTTACTTACTTTTTTTATTATTTTTTTCAATTTTTCTAATTTTATAGTTTATTTTAGGTGAAAATTATTCAAAATTTTTATTCGGATTTTCAATTTTTCTAATTTTTTAGTTTATTTTAGGTAAATTTATTTACTATTTATTAAAAATTATTAATAAAATACTAATTAAGTGATATTATGGAAAAAATCAATAATGTTTATTGTATTGAAGGTATAATGGCTGATTCTAATTCTTATTTAATTGACAATACTGATTCAGATTCAGAATATAACTATATTCTAGTGGATACTGGAACTGGTCAGAGCAATTCAAACTTATTTTCAAACATCAGAGAGATTGGAATTGAACCTGAAGATATAGATTTGATTGTGAATACCCATTGTCATTATGACCATGTTGGTGGAAATGATTTTTTCCCAAATGCAAAAATAGCAATTCATAAAGTGGATGCTATAGCATTAAGGGATCCTGATAGTGAATTGACCGTTTCCTCTTTATTTGGTGCAATTGTAAGGAAGCATGATGTGGATATCGAACTTGAAGAAGGAGATAAGATAGCTAATTTTGAAGTTCTAAACACTCCTGGACATACCAAAGGTGGAATATCATTATACGATGGTGAGATTCTTATTAGCGGAGACACCATTTTTTCCAATGGTGGAGTCGGTCGTATGGATATTGGTGGAAGTCCAATTGACATGAAGGAATCCTTGATGCGTTTAAAAGAATTGGATGTTGAATACTTGCTTCCAGGACATGGTCCTTGGGTAAAAAACGGCAATCAACATGTAAAAATGTCTTGCATGAATATGGGAATAATGTAATTTTTTATTTAGATTATTCTCTCTTTTTTTAAATAAACGATATAAAAATAGTCTTTTTTTCAAAAATAGTTTTTTAAATTTAAACGATATAAAAATAGTCTTTTTTTTTAAAATAGTTTTTTTTTTAAAATTGATATAAAATTAAGATAAATAAAAATAGTTAAAAAAAAGTAAAAGGGGTAGGAATTAGAATCCGAATAATCCTCCTCCGCCTTCATCCATAAATTTCTTTTCTGCTTTTCCAAAAGCATTTCTTTTTACAAGGATGGAAATCTTGTCACCTTCGTTTAGGATGTCATCTGGTTGAGGAATTTCCAATTCATGATTGTCCATATTTTTAGAAATAATAATATAATCTTTAGTTGGTGATAATTCAGAAACTCTTTTTCCAAATATCTTCTTATTTTTGATAGTCATATCAAATATTTCTGCATTACCTGCACCAAATGCTGTTAAGTCTGCTACATTAGGTCTTGTAATAATTTTTTCAAGGAATCCTGCAGCAGTTCGTTCAGGGCTAATTACCTTATCAATTCCAACTTTTTTAAATGCCTCTTCGTGATCTGGATTACTTACTCTTGCAATGATTTGTCCATCGGTATACTCTTTAACTAAAATGCAAGATAGCAAGTTTGATTCATCATTACCAGTTGTAGCTACAAAAACATCAGCATCTTCAATGTTTGCATCTTCTAAAGTTTTTGTATCGGTTCCGTTTCCACGAATAACCATAGCATCTAATTTTTCAGTTGCTTCATTACATGTGTCCTCATCGCTTTCAATAATTGTTACATCATAACCATGAATAATTAAACGGTCTGCAAGTGAAAGTCCTACACGACCCCCGCCCAAAATCACAATATACATAACAAACACCTAATAACTTTTTTTACTAATCCATAATTATATAATCACTAAATCCATTAGATTAAAATTTATTTGATATTAATAAAAATTTTTTTATGAAAATTCATTAATTTTAATATAATTATTCTATTGTTTTAATATCTTAATTTATATTTATAAATCTTTCGTAAAAATAGTTTTCATTAATCAGAACAATGAGGAAAATTCCAATGGTTTATGGCTTATTCTTCTGGAGTTTGCTTCATTTTCTTTAAATGCCTTTTTGGAATGAGGAATGCACCTATTGTTCTAAATAATACGAGGACAGGTATGATTTCCAATCTGCCAATCCACATAAGGAAAATCAATGTTACCTTTAAAGGTGTTGGCAATCCTCCAAATACTATTCCTGTACTTAATCCATTGTTACTTTGTATGGATATTACATCGAATAACGCTGTAAATGGGTCATATCCATATAATGTCATCATAAACCATCCAAAGATTAAAAATATGAAAAATACGAACATATATGAAGATGCCTCTTTAATCTCTCTTTGATTAATTTTCTTATCGCCAATCCTTGTATTCAAAACTCTTCCTTCAGGGGATACAAAGTTGGTGATAGTTAGGTTTATGCCCTTTAGGACAGTGGTTAGCCTAATGAGCTTTAATCCACCTACAGTAGATCCTGATGAACCTCCAATTAGCATCAGTATCATGAGGATAATCAATGAAGAGCTTTTCCATGTTGCAAGTTCTGCAGGAGGAACTACATTCGCTCCAGTTGTTGTTATTGCAGACACTATGGTGAAGAGTTCCTCTATAGGCACTCCATTGTTTGTAAGCAAAATTATTGCACCTGCAAGTGCAATCAAGACAATCATCAATTGGAATTGAACATCCTTAATAATGGATTTTCCTTTTGTTTTTACAATCCTATAATGTATGGTGAAACTTGTTGCACCTATAATCATCAAAAGCATGCTGACGATATAGACCAAATCGTTTTGATAAAATCCTACATTCGCATTTTTGATGGACATTCCTCCAGTGGAGATGCTTGTAAATGTCAAGTTCACAGAATCAAAGATAGGAAGTCCCAATAAGATAAATAGCAATACTCCTATTGCAGTATAAATCAAATATATTTCTACAGATTTCCTTAATGTATTTACAATGTTTGGCTTGATTTTTTCTTCTCTTGCTTCTGATTTGTATAATCTTGCTGCTGCAGTACCTGATCTGATTAAAATTCCGATAAATATAATTACAATTCCCAATCCACCTAGCCATTGCTCCAAGCTTCTTAAAAATAGGATGGATTTAGGTAAGATTTCAACATTTATAAAAAAAGTCATTCCACTTCCTGTCCATGCAGACATGTTTTCGAATACTGCATCTATGAAAGGGATGCCTAATGAAAGGACCATGATTGATGCTCCAATTATTGAAGCCCATAGCCAAGCAAAGGAAGATATAAGCATTCCATGCTTTAGTCTTAGATTGTCATATTTATTCAATTTTTGAGTGAATATGGTTCCAAGAGCAAATGAAACAAAACAAGGAATTAAAAAAGCACTGACCTTAATGTACTCTCCATAGATTAATGCAACTAAAACCGGTGTCATCAATACCACACCTAACCCTTGCATTATGTACCCTAAATAGTGGAGCACAACTAATAAATCAGTTTTAGTAATATATTTCCTTTTCATACAAATATTCATTTATTTTTTGCATATTTAAATATTATTATGGTTTTGTTTTCAAATATTCAAACTATACCAAGTTAAATATATAATTTTAAATAAAAGATTTGGCATATATTTAATAAAAGACTTAATATTTTAAAAATTTATTCAAGAATGATTCAAAATTATTCAGAATTTATTCGAAAAATTAAATTTTTAACTAATTTTTATTAATTTTTGTAAAAAAGTGGTTGATAAAATGAAAAATAAAAAGATTATTGTGTTCTTCATAGTCGGTTTGGCTATTATGGCGGTCATGCTATACTATATTGGTATAGGTGAGGTCCTTGAGGCTCTTAAACAATCTAATTTATGGTTTGTTTTATTGGCTGTACTTTTACAAATATTTACTTATTTTTTATACGCATGGAGATGGCATATCATTAATAATGCTGCGAATATGTCTTTAGGCGTTAAAAGACTATTGCCTATGGTATTGGTAAGTTTGGCAGTAAACAACATCACTCCAAGTGGCCGTGGAGGCGGAGAACCTGTAAGGGCTTATCTTTTAGCAAAAGAAGGGAATTATAAATTTGAAGATACTTTTGCTTCAGTAGTTGCAGATAGGTCTTTTGATACATTCCCATTCCTTATATTGTCCATTATAACAATTATCGGCATTATCTCTACATTTTCATTGGATCCAGCCGTACTTGCCATATTGGTGATTTGTGTTGTTGGAATCACTGCAGCAGTTGCAGTATTGATTTATGTATGTATCAATGAGGCTTTCGGTGTAAAGATCACTTCATGGGTTATAAAACTTGCTCGCAGATTCTATAAAAAATACGATGAAAATACTGAAAAGAGAATTATTGAAGCTGTTATTAGTTTCCAATCCACTATGAATCTGTTGCTTAGAAATAGGAACATATTGTTATATGCTTTACCTTTATCCTTTATAATTTGGATTTTTGAAATTTTAAGGGTTTATGCTGTGTTCCTTGCATTTGGTGCAACCATTTCTCCAATTGTTATTGGTGAGGTGTTCATCATTGCATCATTGGTTGGTATGGTGCCTTTGCTTCCAGGAGGTCTCGGTGCAGTAGATGGTATAATGATTTTATTATACTCCAATGCAGGTGTTACAGCTTCCATCAGTGCAGCAGCAACTCTTGTAGAAAGAGTAATTTCATTCTGGATGTCAACATTTATAGGATTGATATGTCTTATGATGTTTGGAACCAATGTTTTAGACAGATCATTTTCACTTGCTGAAAGTGAAAGTTCTAAGCATGAAGAGCTGTCTGAAGAAGGAAAAAAGGTCTTGGAACAGATAGAAGAAACTACTGAAGAAGTTTCTGATGAGGATTTACCAACTGTAGAGTCTGAAGAACCGGTTCTTGAAATAATCGATGAAGAAGAAAAAGAAGTTTTAGAGGAAGAAAAAGAAGTTTTAGAAGAAGAAATAAAAAATTAATTTAATTATAATTAACTTGCTCTTTTTTTTATTTTTAAAATTAAATTATTTAAAATTAGAATTATTTTACTCTTTTTTTAATTTTAAATTAGTTTATCTTAAAATTAGTTTATTTAAAAAAGAATTAATTTAAAGATTATTAATTAAAATAATCTTTTTTTTTAAAAATTTAATTTGGGATTACTGTAATATTTCTTTCATAGATGCATCCCTTATATTTGCCATCACCAGCGTAGGTAAAATCACCATAATAGTTATCTTTGCCGGCATCTTCAAGATATTGGGCATCCTCTATGAAGAATTCACCATTTTCATCCGTTGTCGTATCCACCAATGTTCCCATTTGGTATCCTGGCTTATGATATGTGATTGTCTTATTAGCTACTCCTTGACCGTAGGAATCCATTAATGAACCTTTAAATGATCCTCCCTCTTCAACTTCAGTAGCATTGACTATCATAAAGGTAGTTACATCATTGTTAAACTGGAACCAGAATACTCCTATGCAAATTGTAAATCCAATAAGCAACAGTAAAAAATAATAACTTTCTCTTTCCATTTAAACACCTTAATAATTTTCAATTAATATATTTATTAATAATTTAAATAAACTTAATCATTATTTTTATTTGATTGCAATTTAATCAAAGATTTTTTTTAGAAACTTTTTTGTTTACAATTAAATAGGAAACTTTATTTTAATGAATTAATATATATTTAATTATTAGTATAAATTAACAACTTTAATTTGTTATAAATTAATCTCGAGATTTTAATTTATTCTAATTTTCTATAAATATTTATGGTGAAAAAATGGAAATTAACGGTGTAGAAATTAAAGATACTTACGCAGAAGGTTTCGGAATTAAAGTAACTAGAATTTTAGTAACTGCAGCTACTCCAAGATTAGCAAAAATCGCAGCAACTGAAGCAACTGGTTACGGAACTTCTGTAATTGGATGTCCTGCTGAAGCAGGTATTGACTGTTTTGTACCAGCTGAATGTACTCCTGACGGAAGACCTGGTTACGCAATCATGATCTGTCAAGGTGGTAAAAAAGCACTCGATCACGAATTAATGGAAAGAATCGGTATGTGTGTATTAACCGCTCCTACTGCAGCTGCATTCAACTTACTTGAATCTGAAGAAACCTTAAAAACCGGTAACAAACTCAAATTCTTCGGTGACGGTTACGAAAAAGAATGCTGCATTGACGGCAGAAAAGTACACTCCATTCCAATCATGTCTGGTGACTTCATTGTAGAATCCGAATTCGGTTACAAAGATGGTGTAGCAGGAGGAAACTTCTTCATTTTAGCTAAAGACGTAATGGCTGGAGTAAAAGCTGCTCAATTAGCTGTAAAAGCAATTTCCCACGTACCTGGTACTATTACCCCATTCCCTGGTGGTATGGTTGCTTCCGGTTCCAAAGTAGGATCCAACAAATATTCCAAATTCTTAAACGCATCCACTAACGAAAAAATGTGTGTAACCTTAAAAGACCAAGTAGACTCTGACATCAGACCAGATGCAGACGGTGTATTTGAAATCGTTATTGACGGTGTAGATGAAGAATCTGTAAAAGCAGCTATGAAAGCTGGTATTATGGCAGCTTGTACTGTTGATGGTGTACTTGAAATTAGTGCAGGTAACTTCGACGGTAAGTTAGGTGCTTACATCATGAAATTACACGAATTATTCGAATAATTCTGTAATTTATTAAAATTTAATTTAATTAGTACATTACTTAAGATGCTGTATTAATATTTTGAGATAATTTCATTATCTCACTCTTTTTCTTTTTTTATTATTATCTATTTTATCTATTTTTAACAAATTTTTTGAAATTGCATTACAACTTTTTAGGTAGAGGAATGGTCGAATGAATGAATATTTGAATGAGACAAAAAGCATTGATTATATGAATCCACATATTCAAGAAAAGGTTCAGAAATTAAAAGATCAATCATGTGATGATGCAGATTACATTAAAAGAGCTTATATCTTTGTCAGAGATGAAATTCCACACTCATGGGATATACAAACAAGTATAGTTTCAAGGACAGCCAGTGATGCATTAATAAATAAGACAGGAATATGCTGGGCAAAATCATGTCTTCTTGCAGCACTTCTTAGAGCAAATGGAATTCCATCAGGAATCAGCTATCAGCTCCTTACAATAGTTGAGGATGATAGTTTAGGCCATATGGTCCATGCCTTGAATACTGTCTATATTGAAGATTCAAATAAGTGGATTAGGCTTGATGCTCGTGGAAATGTCGGAAATGGTGGTGATGAGTTTAGCTTAGAAAAAGATCACTTGGCTTTCTCACCTAGAAGTGAATTTGGAGAAATAGATTATAACGACAACAATCCTGATTTGGATGAAATACTAGTTAATAAACTTGAGGAAACTGAGAATCTAATGGAAATGAATATAGATTTTGAGTTTCGTTGAGATTATAAAAAAAGAGTTAAGAGTTTACTCTTTAAATTGTTTAGTAAACTCATTTATTTCATCAAAGCTTAAATTAACTCCCAAAACAATTCCTTCTTTTTTAAGCTCTTCAATAGCCAAATCTAAATAGGATTTGTCTGGACCGGATAGCCAATGGGAGTGAACATCATTTACAGTGTTGTAAATTGTTTCTAAGGACTCTCTAACATTTTCATTGCTATTGATCTTTTCAATGAAATTGTCCTCTTCATTTTCATCCATAACTCCGATGGTTCTTGAAACAGGAGTTTTGATTCCATGGAAATGGTATTCTATATTTTCAAGATGGCAATTGTATTTTCTAAGAATTTCCAATTCCTTTCCAATGTAATCCACACCATGCTTTTCAGTGATATGGACTAAATTAGGTTCTACAGCAGCGAAGTAAATGTCAGCTCCACCACTTGCCTCTGGAGAAATAACCTTATTTGCACCTGCATGCTTTAATCTGTTGATGTTTTCCTTTTTGCTTGCTCTTGATATAATCCAAGCATCCTTATACAATTCCCTTGTTGTAAGTACAATGAATAAGTTGTCAACATCACTTCCAGTTGTTACAATCATTCCTAAGGACTTGTCAATATTGAGCTTTTTAAGGGTTTTGTCCTCTGTTGCATTTGCATGAAGTGCAATTACATTGTCATTTCCTTCAATGTCATCTAATTTCTCTTCCTCTTTTTCAATGATAATTACTTTTTGGTTTCTTTTCATTAATTCTTCATAAACTGCGACACCTACTCTTCCAAAACCGCATAAGATATAATGATTTTCCATTTCAGCTAATTTCTTTTCCATAATTCTTCCACTCCTAATGTCATGTAGGTTTTGTGTAACTGAACTAATGATGAATGTAACGATATATGCCAAGAGCCCTACTCCTGATAGAGCCAGTGTTACACTAAAAATCTTTTCTAAGGGGGTTATAGGGATAATATCTCCATATCCTACCGTAGCAATAGTTATTATGGTGTAATATATTGAATCGTATATGTTCAGATTCATGATGAAGATGGATCCTAAAATCCCATATAATAAAATAACAATAATTATGAGGATTCCAATAATTCCTGTTTTGTCTTTTTTGATAGTTTCCAATAAGATTTCTAGGGATTTCATTTTATTCCTCATTTTTTTTGTGTAAAATTCTAGTATTTTTTATAATTTTAATTTTTTATAAAATTTTCAAATCTTTCTCTTTTTGTTTTTGTCCTTATATTTAATTATTAGTATGATTATATAATATAATGTTTATTGTTAATTTTAATTCATTTTTAAAATTCATATTTTTAAAAATCGTCATTTCAATAATTAATTCGAAGGTGTTATAATGGATCCAATAGATATGATGGCAACAGATTATAATTGTGAGTATTTGGGGCTTTCTCGTTTGTGCTTGATGGAGAATGCCGGAAAATCATTATCAGATGAGGTGGCAACCCTTTCAACTTTTAAGTTTTCAAAACCAGTTAAGATTTTAATCTTTACCGGTTCTGGGGGAAATGGTGGAGACGGCTTTGTAGCAGCAAGACATTTATTGAATAGAGGTTTTGAGGTTGAAGTTTACTGCTTGAATACATTAGATGAAATCAAGTCTGATGACGCATTGGTAAACCTTGAGATATTGATGAATATGGAACCAAGAATCTCACGTTTGTCTGTTGATTTCATTAAGGATTCAACTGATTTGGACAAGATAGATTTGGATGACAATAGTGAATATATTGTTCTTGATTGTCTTCTTGGAACTGGAATCAAAGGAAAACTTAGAACAAAGGTCAGAAAAGCTGTCGAATTGATTAATGAAATAGACGGCATAAAAGTGGCAGTGGATGCTCCTTCAGGTTTGGAT
>NZ_JAZNIB010000067.1:0-3552 GCF_045577275.1 Methanobrevibacter sp. | reverse complement strand
GTATACACCTAGACAGATTACACATACATGAAGATACTGATATAGCAAGAATGCACAGTTTGGATTTAATTGAAAGAGGAGTAATCCCCGATGATACACTGATGCGTGACGTAGACGGAAAGGTACGTGCAATCGTATGTACGCACGGTCACCTGGACCACATAGGTGCAATCGCAAAACTGGCACACAGATATGAGGCACCAATTATTGCAAGTCCATATACACTAGCATTAATCGAGAAAACCATCCAGGGAGAACGTAAATTCAAGGTAAACAATCCAATAAGACCACTTAACCCTGGAAGCAAGATCAAGTTGTCCAAGGACATCACTTTGGAATTTGTACAGTCCACCCACAGTATTCCTCAAGCTGTGTTCCCTGTATTGCACACAAATGAAGGAATAATCGTTTATGCATTGGACTTTAAGTTTGACAATCACCAAAAGGTCTCTCCACCGCCTGATTACAACAGGCTTAGGGAATTAGGTAGAAAAGGAGTATTGGCTCTTATCGTAGAGACTACCAATGCAATCAATTACACCGAGACAAGAACCTACTCTGAAAAGGTAGCAAGAATCATCTTGGAGGACTTGATGAGAGAACCTCTAAATGCAAAAGAAGGTATGATTGTCACTACTTTCTCATCACATATCGAAAGGATTCAAACCATTGCGGACATTGCAAAGGACAGTGATAGGGAAATTCTCTTATTAGGACGTTCTATGGAAAGGTTCTGTGGCATAGCACAAAACTTGGGAATCTTGAAATTGCCTTCAAACGCTTATGTTTATGGATCTCCAAAAGCTGTAAACAAGGCACTTATGAAAGCTGAAGACGATAGGGATAAGTTCTTGCTTGTAACCACTGGTCACCAAGGTGAACCTGATGCATTGCTTCCAAGAATTGCAAGTGGAAGAACCCCATTCAATGTCAAGAGAGGGGATAATGTAATTTTCTCCGCACCTATCATTCCAAATCCAACCAATGCTGCAAATAGGCATATCCTTGAGTCTAAATTGAAATCCAATGGTGCAAGGATTTATGCAAATGCACACGTTTCAGGACACGCAGGTCGTGAAGACCACAGGGATTTCCTAAGAATGCTTAAGCCTAAGCACATCATACCGGCCCACGGTGAGTTGGAAATGTTGGTTGCTTATGGAGAACTTGCAGAAGAGGAAGGATACAGAATAGGAAACAATATTCACATTTTAAGAAATGCTCAAGCACAAGTCTTTAATGGCCATTAGTTAATTTATTTAACTATTTGGCTTTATTTCAAATGAGATTCTTAATAAAAATTAATTATTATTCATTAAATTGCAATTAAGTATTTAATCAAGTTTTAATATATATTAGTTTAGAGGAATAATTATGTCTGATGTTACTGATGTCTTAAAACAATATTCTCAAGATGTTGTAAAAACAATTGAAGAAAATCTTAGTTCTATTGAACCACAGAATTTACAGGACGCTTGTATTTATTTAACCAGAGCTGGCGGTAAAATGCTCAGGCCAGCACTTACTTTAATTTCTGCAGAAGCGGTTGGAGGAAAAAAAGAAGATGCACTTAAGACTGCTGCTGCTTTAGAGCTTATTCATACTTTTTCACTTATTCATGACGATATCATGGATGATGACGATATGAGAAGAGGAATGCCTTCCGTACATAAGGTATGGGATGAACCTGTAGCTATTTTGGCAGGAGATACACTCTTTTCAAAAGCATTTGAAATGGTAATTTCATCCAAGGAAGAAGATGCTCATCCTGAAAACGTTGCAAATGCATTGGCTACCGTAGCAGATGCATGTGTAAAGATCTGTGAAGGTCAAGCTTCCGACATGAGCTTTGAAGGAAACTTCGATGTCAAGGAAGATGAGTACTCTGAAATGATCTTTAAGAAAACTGGTGCACTCATTGCTGCAGCAACCAAAGCAGGAGCTATTATGGGTGGTGCAGAAGACGAAACTGTCAACGCATTATACGAGTATGGCCGTATGATCGGTACCGCTTTCCAAATCCAAGATGACTATTTGGATGTAGTCAGTGATGAAAAGGATCTCGGTAAACCTGTAGGAAGTGACATTGCCAAAGGTAAAATGACCCTTATGGTTGTAAAGGCATTGGCTGAATCTGAAGGTGAAGACCATGATAGATTGCTTGAAATCTTAAAAGAAGAGAATTCTTCACAAGCTAATATTGATGAAGCTATTGATTTATTCAATAAATATGGCTCCATTGAATATGCTCACAATCTCGCTTTAGAAAACATTGATGGTGCTAAGAAAGTACTTGAAATATTGCCTGACAGTGAAGCCAAAAGCATGTTAATTGCTTTAGCAGATTTCGTAATAGATAGGTCTTCTTAGATTTTATCTATTTTTTCTATTTTTCTTTTTCTTATTCTATTTTTTAATTATTTTTAATTATTTTTACAATTTTTATCTTATTATTATCATTTTTTACCTTATTTTTATCTATTTTTACCTTATTTTTATTTATTTCTACCCTAATTTTAGCTATTTTTTAAGTTAAGTTTATAAATAATTTAAATTAAATTAATAATTATAATAAACTAAATTATTACTAGTTTTAAAAAAATTAGTTAATGGGGAGGTTTATGTGGATTTAAGACGTGTATTATTGGTTTTGCTAGTTGTTGCTGTAGTTTTATGCTGTTCATTGTTCTTATTGAATTATGATGAATCAGTTCATTACACTAGGGTGGGACTGACAAACACATCTAGTATTGAAGTACCAGTAAGTGATGAATCTATAAATACAGTAGTTAATGGTGGGATTCATCTTATAAATGATACAAAACATGATTTAACTGTGATGTATTTCAATAGTGAAGAAGGAAATCAGGTTGCAGCTGTTGAATTGGAGTATATCCGAAATGATTTTGCTGCAAATTCAGTCCAGGAAACATTAGGAAATCAGACCATTTGGCACAATGAAGAGAATGGTACTTATATGGCATTTATTGGAAACTATGTCACTCATGACAATATCCTGATTATTTGTAAAGATCCTGAGATATTGGAGCATATGATTGCTTCTGCTAGGTATAATTATTACAATGAAGAAACAAACACTACAGAAACATTCAATGATGCTAACCAAAGTGCTGTTAATGCTACAACTAATTCCAGTGGCAGTACCACTTTAGATAGTACCGGTACAAGTCAATCAAGCTCTTCAAGCAATGTACCTGAAGGTTACTATTGGTCTGGTCAAGATGCTGATTATATCAGGGAATATGATGATGCAAATGGTATTCACCATATAGATCGTCTACATGGTAATAATGAATCTATCGATACTGCAAACGATAAGCATTGGACCAATGGAGTAGAGGATACAGAAGCATACCATCAAGATTTTAATTAATCTTTCTTCTTTTTTCTTTTTTTATTTTATCTTATCTTAATTTTAATTTTATTTTATCTATTTTAGATTATTTTTTATTTCATTGACTTATTTTTTTAAGCTATTTTTATTATTTTTCTTTCATTTTTTTGAAAAATATGGTAAAATATAGTAAAATA
>NZ_JAZNIB010000066.1:0-2094 GCF_045577275.1 Methanobrevibacter sp. | reverse complement strand
TAGTATTATATAAAAATCTTATTATAATATAAGTGCATACTCTAAATTATAATGTATATTTTTATACATTAATGTTTATTTAAATACAATATACATTATCTTATTTTTAGTATTTAAATCTTTTTGAAATTGAAAGACATATTAAAAAATGGAATTTAAAATGAAAATATATGAAAATTATTAACCGAATTTAGTTATTTTTAAATAATTGTAGAAATAAAAAAGAAAATGATGAGTGAAAAAACAAATGATGGATTCTATGATTACAACCGTTTGGGAGACTTGCTATTTATTTTCCATAAGAATCATAAAACCTATTTCAACAATGCATTGGCAAAGTACGACTTGAACTTGATACAGGTACTGTGCATAGCCAGAATTTACAATGAGGAAAACCTGAATCAGAAAGACCTTTCAGATAGCCTTTACATTACAAAAGGAGCAATCACCAAAGCTATCAGGAAATTGGAATCCAATGGAATCATAATAAGGCAGCAGTCAAGCGAAGACAAAAGGCACAATATCTTAAAGTTATCCCAAAAAGGAAAGGATCTCATTCCAATTCTAGAAGAAATCAACAACGAATGGGAAGAGAAAATGGGATTGGATAAGTTAGATGATGAATTCTTCAAGACATTCATCGATTTGGCATTCAAATCTGCTGAATTGAATGATTTTGAATAAAATAGACTATTTTTTAAATTTTCTTCTAATAATTACAAGCAATTAAACTCTTTTTTTAAAAATCATTTATAAAATTTTAAATATTTAAAATCATAAAATAGTATACAAGTAAACTATATTTCATTTTTTTTAATTTTTTATTCCATATAGTTTATAATTTATATACTGGTGATAAAATGGATATTAAAAAAGTTGTTGTAGCTGGTGGAGGAGTACTCGGTAGTCAAATCGCTTATCAATCCGCTTTCTGTGGTTTTGATGTAACCGTATGGTTAAGAAGCGAAGGCTCAATTGAAAGAGCTAAACCAAAATTCGAAAGATTATTAGGCATCTACCTTAACTCTCTCGAAGCAATGAAAACCGATAAATCCGCATACTGCAGAGGATTCAGCAAAACTCCTGACCTTAGCGATGAAGAAATCAACGCATTGAAAGAACAAGCTCAAAAAGCATTCGACAGCTTAAAATTAACAACAAGCTATGAAGAAGCAGCAGAAGATGCAGACCTTGTAATTGAAGCAATTGCAGAAGACCCAGAACAAAAGATCCCATTCTATGAAGAATTGGCTAAATACTTACCTGAAAAGACAATTGTTGTAACCAACTCATCTACATTGCTCCCAAGCCAATTTGCAGAATACACTGGAAGACCTGAAAAGTATCTTGCTTTCCACTTTGCAAACAATATTTGGGCTCAAAACACTGCTGAAGTAATGGCACACCCTGGAACCGAACAACAATACTTCGATGCAATCGTTCAATATGCAGAAGACATCAACATGGTCCCAATTAAAGTATTGAAAGAACAACCAGGATACGTGCTCAACTCCTTGCTTGTACCATTCCTCTCTGCAGGACAAGCATTATGGGCAGAAGAAGTTGCAGACCCTGAAACAATTGACTTGACATGGAGACTTGCAACTGGTTCACCAAATGGACCATTCCAAATCTTAGACATTGTAGGTCTTGTAACTGCATACAATATCGGTATTATGGATCCTAGATCCCAAGACCCTAACACAACCCAAGGAAAAATAGCTAGAAAGCTTAAAGAAAAAATCGATAAGGGCGAAACCGGTATCAACGCAGGAAAAGGTTTCTACGAATACTAAATAACTGATTTCAGTTATTTTTAAATAATATTTAAATAAATGATGAAAATCATTTATTTTTTTCTTTTTTTATTTTGATTTATTCATTTTTCAATTAGATTTTCTAAACTTTTTAATCTCATTTTTTAAAGATTTATAAACTTTTTTGTCCGCCTTTTATTAATGATTTCTTAACTTTTTATAAAAAATTTAATAAAATATTTTAATTTATAATTTTTTTATAATTACTTAAAAAATTTTCAAGAAATTACCATTCCAAAGGTACTGTTTTATTAAACTGTCTTAAATTTTTCAATTA
>NZ_JAZNIB010000065.1:0-2020 GCF_045577275.1 Methanobrevibacter sp. | reverse complement strand
ATTTTTTCATTTTTTTATCTAATATACTGTTTTTCATGTATATGGATCATAATTTTTTCTCACTTTTCATCAAAAAAAGTATTACTTCATATTTCTGCATCAATTTTTCCCATTTTTTAGCTCTAATTTTTAAATTTTTTTAATTGATTTAAATCGATTATTTTATTCTTAAACTTGAGTTTTTTTATTATTTTTTCTAAATAATAATAAATTGTTTTAATTAGTTTAAAATACTTATTTTAAACACTTTTTTTATTCAATTTTTTTCATCGATTTTGAGACTTTTTGCATATACAAATTAACTCAATGATATTACATGCTATATTTTTATACATTAATGTATATATTTTCACTATTTTTTTCACTTTTTTTCAAAATTCCTCTTCAGCTAAAATTTTGGATGGATCTTTAAAAAATTTTTGCAAAAATCATGTTATTATCATTTGATTTTTCGATGATTTTTTGCATATGCATTTAGAATTTTTGTAACTCAATTTTTACACTTGAAATTTTTGCTCCCGATTTTTTTCAATTTTTTATAATTTTTTCTGGATTTCAAAAAACTGATAACTCAATTTTCTCATGCAGGAATCATGGTGTAATATCATCTTCACTCAAGAGGATATTTTTATAATTTTTTTAATATTTTTGAGTTACAAATCGCCAATTTTTTCAATTTTTTAAATTAAGTTTATATGCAATGAGTTATCATATATATTATTGTTAAAAAAATAATTGCGTTGATAATATCAATTTTAATATCAATTTTTTTTAATTACGAAGGTATTTTTATGTTAGAAAAAGAAGTCAAACAATACAAAAGAGGAAACAGTTTCACTTATCGTATCGACCTTTCAAAAAAGGATAATTTTGAAGGTGGAGAGAAAGTAATGATTCTCAGATTGAGTGAATACGAATCTTATCTTAATGAGATTGATGATCTCAAAGCTAAAATTGACGATAATAAAAATACCATTTCCGATTTAAAGCAATCCCGCAGTGAAGCGGATACTTCCATAAATGAGATTATGGAACAAAGGAATCAGGAAATTTCCGATAAGAATAAGGAAATCATGGACCTGGTTGAAGAAAACAAAGCTGCAGTTGCTAAATGCTATGAAATTATTGATGAGAAAGATCAGTTAATCAAACAGGCTAATGAAGAGATTAGGCTTGAAAGGGCAAAGGCAGATTTAGCTATGCAAAAGGCTGAAGAGAATCTCCTTGAAGAAAGAAAAAGACATGATGAATTGGTTCTTGAAAAGGACAAGGAATTAAGTAATGTTAACCAGCAACTTCAAGATAGCCTTAAACAAATTGCATATAAGGATCAGCTATTGACTGCTGACAGGTTATTGATTGACAGATATAAAAACAGAAGTTTCATTGACCGTCTATTAAACAGATTACCTGATGACAGTGATCTTCAAATTGATAGCAAGCCAAAAGAAACCTATGTTTTAGAGGCTGAAAAAGAAGAATAATATTTTTAATATTTTTTCCATCTTTTTTTATAATTTTTTTATTTTTTTCACATTCAATACCTATTTTTTATGTATCTACTTTTCATCATCATGCTATCTTCAAGTCATATGCAATTTCATATCATTGAGTTGCATTTTTTCTTATTTTATTTTTGTAACTCTTAGACGTATATTTCAACTGTATAATGAGTTATCTTGTTATTATCATTTTTTGGACGATTGAAAGCCAGAAATTTGATGACATTGATTTCAAGTGTAAATTTTTTTAGGATTTTTCAACGAAAATTTTTTTGTTATTATCACATCATAATCATGTTAATTAATCTTCATCATCATTTCACAGGAAGCGTAATATCATTTATTTTCCCTGATTTTCTTATGCAAAAATGATAATATCATCAAATTTTCACAGATCTTCCAAAATTTTCAAAGTTTTTCAAAATTTTTTTATGAAATTTTTCTTAATTTTGTATTACTCAAGCAATTTTTTATCTATTGTATTATTTTTATCATAAATTTTCAAAATTTTTATTTTT
>NZ_JAZNIB010000064.1:0-20968 GCF_045577275.1 Methanobrevibacter sp. | reverse complement strand
TATGGTGTTCTTTTTACAAATTTTATAGAGAGGATTTTGTCATAAGAGTATCATAAAATATTTATGATAATTTATCATGATTTGTTATGGTCGGCTAAATTTTTCCAAGAAAAAATTCCTGCTGATTTCGTATAAATTTTTGACATATCGTAAATATATAAAACTAAAACATTATGGGGTTATTTTAATGTTTTTAAGTAGAATTTATTATGCGATTGCTTATTTAGTGGTTCTTATTTTAGAAATTATCAAATCCACAATAGATATGTCTTTGAGGATTTTCAAATCCAATGGTTTTGAGCCTATTGTGATTGATATTGATACTGAATTGAAAAGACCAATATCCCAAACAATTTTGGCCAACAGTATTACTTTAACTCCAGGAACCTTATCTGTAGACTTGGATAGTGAAAATCAAGTCATTAAAGTTGCAGTTATTGCTCCACGTGATGTTAAAGACATTATTCCATTTGAACCTTACATAAAGGGAATGCTGGAATAAGTTCCTTTGCGTTAATTTAGGAAAATAAGCGATTTTATAATTTAATTGAATTTTGTATCTTATTTGTAATGTTTATAAATCTGATTTAGTTTATTAATCATAGAATGTGATGATAATGGATATTTTATTGATTTCTGAGTGTTTTTTAATAATTGCATTGATTGTATTTTCATTTGCAACTTTGAGGATTATTACATATAAATCTACATCCATGGGACTTATAGGTACTTCTTCATTTACTTTAGCACTTACTTTGCTTCTTATAACAGTCGGTACTATTCATAATATCGGATTTTTCAAAGATATTGCTTTAGCTTTACTCTTATTGGGTATTGTTGGAACAATAGCTTATGCAGCAGTTATTAGGAGGGCCGGATGATGTTTGGAATTGATGCTGGTATAATAAATCTCATCCAATCAATCTTGCTTATCATTTCTGCACTTTTGATAATTATTGCAACAGTAGGTGTTTTAAGAATTGATAGAAACTTGGATAATGTAGTCTATGCTAGAATTCATATTTTGGGGATTGTTGATATTGCAGGCATAATTGCATTTATAGCAATAGGTCAACCTTTATTCGCTCTTATTTATTTATTCTTAGCTCCATTATTGGCTCATGCATTGGCTAATGCTTATTTCCATGGAGAAGATACTCTCAATAATCCTGTACTCAATCCAAGTCTTGAAGAGGCTTCTGAAGAGGAAGATGAAGAGGAAACTGAATTGATTGATGAAGTTCTTCTTGAAGATAATTTGGATATGAGTGATGATTCAAGTGAAGAATTAGATGAAGAAAGTGAGGATGATGGCAATGATTGAGGTTGTAGTAATTATTGTTGCAGTTGTAAGCGCTATTATCGCACTTTTACAAAATGACTTACTTAAGGCAGCTATTTTAACAGGTATTTCTGGGTTCTGTGTAGCGATTCTCTTCCAATTGCTCCTTGCTCCGGATGTAGCATTGACACAAGCTATTGTGGAAGGAGCTATTGTCCCAGTATTTATCGCATTGGCTGTTTTGAAAACTAGAAGGAGGGAGGCATAATGGATCTTCAAATGGCTTCTCTATTTGCTTCTGGCGCATTTATAATTATCGGACTTTTTGCAGCAGTATTCATAGATAATCTAATTAAGAAGATTATCGGTATTGCTTTTATTGAGGAAGGAGCAAACTTATTCCTGATCTGCTTAGGCTATAAAGCAGGAGGAGTAGTGCCAATCTTCTTGCCAGGCATGTCAGCAGATTGGTTTGCAGCTAATTCAGCATATCCTTTGCCTCAAGCATTAGTTCTTACAAGTATTGTAATTGGTGCAAGTACTTTAGCAGTGATGTTGGCTTTAGCTATGGTTCTATATAGAAAGCATGGAACCTTAAGCGTATCTGAAATGATGGGGGATGAAAAATGAATTACCTGATTCCATTAATGGTTGTCGTTCCAATATTAGCTGCTTTGATCGTTAACATATTTGGCGGCAAGGATAAAACCGTAAAGGCAATATCCCTTGTTGTAGCTATTGCAATTCCTTTGATTGCAATTCTCGCTGCTGTTGGTGTTCAATACTTCGGAGGTCATGACCCAGCACTTATTGCAAGTTCCCTTCCATCAAATCTTGTAGGTACACTTGCAGCTAGTTATAATACTGGTATTGTTTATATATTTGAAAATATTGAAAGGATTTTCATATTCCTTATGGGCATTGTAGCATTTTTGGCAGTGCTCACATACTTCGCAGAGAAAAAAGAAGTTTCTGGACCTTACTTGTACTTGATCTTTATGGGTATAGCATCAGTAACTGCATTGATGCTTTCCAATGATATATTCAATATGTATGTGTTCTTTGAAATCACTGCACTCACTCAAGTGGGTATCATCATAGCATCAAGCACAGAGGACAATTATGAAATTGCCATGAAATATTTAATCTTAGGTGCTATCGGAGGACCAATGCTCTTATTAGGTATTGGATTTATACTCGGTACGATTGGTTCAGTAAACATCAATGATATAATTTATGCAATAAGCAATAATTTCGTAAACCCATATTCTCCAAGTTTGGTAATCGGTTTTGCATTGATATTGTTTGGATGGCTATACTCAGCAGGTTTGCCTCCATTCCACACTATAAAATCAGCTGTTTACTCCAAGGCAAGACCTAACGGTTCTGCAATATTGCAAGGGTTTTCAGTATTATGCATGCTTGCATTTGGAATTGCAATGTATAAGATATTTGCATACATACCTTACTTCAATACAGCAATAATCGTATTTGCTATTCTTGCAATGGTTTTAAGCATTGCAATGTCTGCAATGGAGGTAGACTTTAGAAGAATGATAGCATTCTTGGCTGTAGGAGAACTTGGTTTCATTGCTTTAGGTTTTGGTATAGGTACAGAATATTCCATTGCTGCAGCATTGTTCCAGGCAACAAATGAAATTGTGATAACTGCATTATTGTTCATTGGATTCGGTACAGTATACTACCTTACAAAAACATCAGACACCAGAAAGTTAGGTGGTTTGATTGCAGTAGATTCAACAATGGCAGTGATGGTATTGCTTGGCGGATTTGCATTGGCTGGTGTTCCTCCATTCAACGGTTTCCAAAGTAAATTGATGCTTGTGCAGGCAGCTTTGGATGCAGGATACACTGAACTTGCTATACTTGCAATCATTGTAAGTGTAGTTATATTCTTTACCTTCGTAAAGGCATTCCATACAGTATACTTGCAGCCAAAACCAAAAGACTTGAAGTTTGCTCATGAGAAAATCCCAAAAGCTACAGTATTCTCTGTAGCAGTATTGCTTATCATTTGTTTGGTATTAGGTATTTTCCCAAACATAGTAACTGATATATTCATTCCATTTGCAGGAGGATTGATCTAATGGCTTTATACCAAAAATTCTTGGATTCTATTAAAGGACTTAAATCAAATTTATCCAAAGACCCTACAACTATGGATAATGTTTCAGGAGCAATTGCAGCAGAATTCTTATTATTCGTTTCCTTGATATTGGCTGCATTGTTCCTAAGACATGTAAGCGTCATCGCTTCCGTAGTTGTAGTCCTATTGGCTGGAGTATTGTTCTTTACAAATATGCCTCTTGCAAGCAAAATAAAATCTGAACAATCAGATTCCTTAGAAAAAATGACATTTTATGTTATGGTAACTCTTGGAATTCTTATTGCAGTAATTTACTGGGGGTTAAAATATGTCTGATTATACTACAAGCATTAGATCTTTGATAATGGCTTTGGCAACCATTATTTTCGCATCCACCTTATTTGATGCATTATATGGTTTCAAACATTTGATACAGCCAGGAATAAGCTTGATTTATAATGCTATAGGAACTCAATTAGCTCCTAACATGGTAACCTTAGTCGTATTCGATTGGAGAGGTTTTGATACATTAGGAGAATCTTTGATTTTGGTTACTGCAGTACTTGTAGTATTGCTTGTATTCGGCAAAGGAAAAATATTGGATAAGAATATAAATTCTGACAGTTTAGTTGTTGATGAAGGGGATGATGAATAATGGCAGAAGGTAAAAAATCTCCAAACTGGAATAAGAATGACAGCAGTCCAATATTGAAGATAATGACACTCCCAATAGCAATTATCATGATTGCATTAGGAATCATGACTATTTTAGGAGGTCACATAACTCCTGGTGGAGGTTTCCAAGGTGGAGCAATGATTGCAGGAGCAATCATTTTCTGTGTTATAATTTATGGCGTAGATGGCAGTCCATTGAAGATGTCTCATAAATTCATTTCCACATTGGAATCTGTTGGAGCTTTAGCTTATGTATTGCTCGGTTTAGCTGGACTTGCCTTAACTGGTTCATTCCTCTATAATGTAGGTGGAAACCTTTATGGACTTGTTCCTCCGGCTATGGCAGCAATATTCTCATATCCTGATGTAACCCATGCAGGAATTGTTCCTTACTTAAACATCGCAGTTGGATTGAAGGTATTTGTTGGTTTAAGTGCAGTTGTAATTGCATTTTCACAATTTAAAAAATTAGCGGAGGAAGAGGAATGAGTTTCGCTAATATTGTTATTGGACCAATTATCATTGCTTTGATCTTTGGATTCATTATAGGAACAAGGCTCAATTTGAAAGAGGAAAACAGCTTTAAGTTTACTGCCGGTGCAATTGTCGCCCTTATTGTAGGGGGATTCATAATGTCTTATGATATAGGGCAATTTGCCACTTATCCAGACTTGCCAATAGCTACCGTATTTTTAGCTGCTGTAATTGGCGTTTTGATTGGCAGTGCATTATTAGGAGGACGAGCGAAAGGAGATCATTAGGAAATGGGATTTATTTCAATCGATCTTTTGATTGGTTGAATTATGGTTAATGGTCTACCTATTATTAAGGAGAAGAATCATGTATTTAACAACTAATAAGTGTGATGGACAAGGAGATTGTATAAGGAATTGTCCAAGTGAAGCAATACGCTTTATAGATAATACATCTTTTAGCTGTATGTGTTGTGGTGCTTGCTTCGAAGCTTGTCCAAATCATGCAATATTTGAGAATAAATACGGTGGATATGTTGTAGATAGGGCAAAATGTAATGGATGTGGTGTTTGTGAATTCACCTGCCCTATAGAAAGCATTCATCTTGATAATGGAATTGTTAAGGGTATCTGTTCACGTTGTGGAGTCTGTGAAGAAGTCTGTACCAGAAATGCAAGGGTCGATACAGACAACCTAGTTTTAGACAAGCAAAAGGTTTTGCTTAATTCATTGAAAATGGTTGCAAATACTGTAGGTTTCGGTGCAGGAGTCAAAAAGATTGAAAATATGCAACTTCCTGTAAAATCTGACAAGACCGCAGATAGGGTTTGCATCAGCACAGACCTTGAGAAATGTGTAAAATGTGGAAGATGTGCATATTACTGCCCTACAAGATCCATTGAAGTTATCATTCAGGATGAAGGATATTGTGTAGGATGTAAGGTATGTGAAGACTTATGCCCTACCGGTGCCCTAAAAGATGGAGAATACGACAAAAGCCTTTGTACTTTATGTTTAGCTTGTGTTGAAAACTGTGTAAATGATGCATTAAGCGTCAATGACTTTAAGATTATTCGAAACATTAAGGATGACACATTATATTCCAATGTTGAAGGAAGCATTGTCAGCTGTCTAAACTGTGGATTATGTAAGGAAACATTTGACAGCCCGGCATTGGTCAAGAATGAGAATGCCTTAAGATATGACCCTTCACTTGATGAGGATACAGAAGAGAATAAGGCAAAACGTCTTGAAGCGATTTATGCCTGTCCAGTTTCATCCTTAACAGAAAGTGAAGACAATAAACTCTTCGGATACTGTGTATCCTGTGGTAAATGTGTAAATGAGTGTAAGGAAGATGCAAGAAACTTCCAAATCGTATCTTGGGATGGGGAAGTCAGCGGTGACTGCATTTCATGTGGAATCTGTGCTGAACTATGTCCTCAAGATGCAATCACATTAACAAAAGGAGCAATCAATGTTGACTTGGATAAATGTATTATATGTGAAACCTGTGGAATTCACTGTCCAACTGATGCGATTCCTAAAACAACAAGCGTCAAGTATGAAATCTCTGGTGGATTCAATTACATTGATGAAAACCTTTGTGTGAAATGTGGATTATGTAAGGACATTTGTCCTGAGGAAGCAATTTACACAGTTGAGATTTCAAATGATGAAGCAAATCTTGGAACAAAGAATAAGAATCTGAGATTTGTTGTTGATGACGATAAATGTATTTATTGTGGAGCTTGTATGAACATCTGCCCATCTAAATCATTTATATTCGAAAGAGAGTTTAATAGGGTGAATTAGGAGTTTGATAGAAATGAAAGATGTATTGAAAATAATGCTTAATGGAGCTTATACTAATTTCAAAAGGATTCTCTTTGCTTCAGATAGAGTAACTGATATGGAACTCCGTAACGCTATTCTTACTGGCACTGTTGAGCCAGACAAGAAAGTTGATGAAGAAGCTTGTATTGGCTGTGGAGGTTGTGCAAATGTCTGTCCAACCGGTGCAGTTACAATGAAGCCATTGCAAAACCCTGTAAAGCTTAAGGAAGGATGGGTAAAAACTGAAGTTCCGGAACTTGATCCTTTAAAATGTGTAGTTTGCTATTGGTGTCATGACTTCTGCCCGATATATTCATTCTTTGAAGAGGCAGGAACCATTCACCCAGGAAATGTTGGTGAAATTCATATTGACACTAAGGAATTGATGGAGGAACCTATTAAGATATCTCAAGAAAAGATTGCCTTCATTTCCCAATACCTATCAGACAAATCATTATTGTCTGAAAACATAGTTGCTGATGGTGAGGATATTGGTGAAGTGGGAGCAGGCCTTGAGAGAGTGTCCAAAATCAAGGACATTCAGGATAACATCAATGAGAAATATGAAAAGGATGCTCAAAGAGGTTCTCAAATTCCAAAAGAAAGTTCTGACAATGAGGGAGGTGAATAAATGAGTCTTAAAACACTTGCAAGATCAAAAGCTATCCACATCATGTTAGTTTATACCGGTGGATGCAACGGTTGTGATATTGAGATTGTAAATGCAGTTTTATCTCCTAAATTTGATATGGAACAATATGGTGTATTTTTAACTTGGAATCCTCGTGAAGCGGACATTCTCGTTGTTACAGGACCAGTTACTCATGACAATAAGGAACCTCTTATAGATATTTATAATGCCATTCCAAATCCAAAGCTTGTTGTTGCAGCAGGTGCTTGTGCAGTTATGGGTGGAGTCTATAAGAATTGTTATGGAGACATTCCTTCAGAAGAGATTGAAGGACCTGTTGAAAATGTAATTCCAGTTGATGCAAAGGTTCCAGGTTGTGCTGTAAGACCTCAAGATGTTTTAGCAGGAGTTGTTGCAGCTTTGCCACATTTGTTAAATGCTGATTAATCATTAAATGTATTAAAGAGGGATAAGATGGAAGAAAAGAAAGCGAAAAAGCAGGAAATCATAGAAACTGAAATCCAAATGGGTACAGTTCACCCTGCTGCTTTAGAACCTTATAGGGTTAGATTTTTCGTAGAAGATGAGATAATTAAGGATGCGGAAATCACAATTGGTGTTAACCATAGAGGTATTGAGCGTATTATGGAAGGTCTTCCAGTGGAAAAAGCCAATATGCTTACTGAAAAGATTTGCGGTATCTGTTCAAATTCACATACATGGAACTCTGTAAGAACTGCTGAAAAAGGTCTTGGAGTTGAAGTGCCTGACAGAGCGGTTTATATTCGTGTAATCGTCGGAGAGCTTGAAAGATTGCACAGTCACTTATTGTACTTAGGTCACGGTTGTGAAACTTTGGCTCATGAAACCTTTTCCATGAGGGTTTTCTTCATTAGGGAAACCATTATGGACCTTTTAGGAATGATTGGAGGTAATCGTGTTCAATATGGTTGTTCCATCATTGGTGGTGTAAGGCCAAGATGTGAATTGGATGACAATAGAATCCGCAGAATATTGGATGGTATGGACCTTGTAGAAAAGAACGTTGCAGACTTTGCAGACAGGTTCGTTCATGATTCAATAGTATTGTCAAGGATTACCGGTACAGGTTACATTCCACAGGAACAGGCTCTTAAATTAGCAGTATCTGGACCTACATTACGTGCTACTGGTGTAAAGAGAGATTTAAGAACAGACATGTATGAGTATGATAACTTCGATTATGACATCATAACTCAAGATACCGGTGATGTAAAGGCACAGCTTCTCATGAGAGTGTTTGAAATTTTTGAAGCAATCAAGATTATTCGCCAAGCCATCAGAGACTTGCCTGATGGTAAAATCACTGACAGATCTTGGGAAATGGTTGATACCGACTTGATTGAAAGTTATATTGAAGTTCCAAGGGGAACATTGTATCACTCCTATGCCATTGAGGATGGAAGAGTTCGCCATTGCATTATAAGGACTCCTTCAATGAGCAATATTGGAGCTATGCAATATGCATGCATTGGCAATCACATCACTGACGGTCAGTTATGTATTGTACAGTGCGATCCATGCTTTACCTGTTCCGATAGGGCAATAGAAGTTTATGATACAAAAAACAACAAGTTGGACAAATCAATCTTGCAATCCAATATTCATTAAAGGTTTAAAGTTTAAAATTAATTCAAATTCATGTTTACGTTTAATTAAAAATTATTATGAGGAAAGAAAAATGGCATTTGAAATATCACTTATTTCAATTTTAGAGGTTATCTTAACACTTATCATAGCTTTGTTCATAGGTGTTTTGATTCCTGGAATTGAAAGGAAATATGTTCAAGCAAGGATTCAGCAAAGAATCGGACCACCTGTTACAAGTCCAGGGCTATGGGCATCAGTCAAATTCCTGTTTAAGGAGAACATAAGACCTAATTCTCCAGCACCTGGATTATATAAGGCAATGCCTATCCTTTGTTTCATTGCAGTACTCGCAGTATTCTTGGCATTGATGCCTGAGAATTATAAGTTTATGGCCTTTGCTAGCCTAATAGCTATTGTTGGATTCTTAAAAGTTGAAGAAATTGCTTATGTTTTAATGGGTTCCTTATCCAAATCTGTAATGAGTATCAATCTAAGGTTCCCAGATCATGCGAAAGGTGCTGAAAGACCAGGTTTACTCGTATCATCCATTGAAGACATCAGTTCAAACAGATCCCTTAGGATGATTATCTTTGGTTCATTCCCACTGTATTTGGCTTTATTCATACCTGCAGCCTTATCAAAAAGCATTTATTTAGGAGAAATTGTAGCTTATCAGCAAGCTAACGGACCAGTCCTATTCACTTTGGCAGGTATTATCGGAACTGTCGTATTCTTTATAGGATATATGATTCTATTGAACGAATATCCATTTTCCTATATCAAGGCTAAATCAGATGTAATTGAAGGACCATATATGGAACTTGCTTCCAAATACAGAACATTTGTTTACTTGACCAGAGGATTCTTGATATTTACTTTAGGTTTAATGTACTGTGTATTGTTCTTAGGTGTTGCACCAGAACTCTTCTCACTTAAATTTATAGTATGTATTATCGTTTCACTATTGTTGCCTGTCATTATGGCAATTGTAAGTGCATTCTCTCCAATATTTACCAATAGGCAGTTATATCCTACTATATTGATCACTTCTGCTCTCGGAACTTTAGCTATGGTTATTGCATTGTTCTAGATGAGTTTAGATGGTTTAGTTTGGTTTAAATTGGTTTAGATTGGATTTGGATATTGATTATAGAAATTTGTACTAATTGAATTTTTTAAATTTAATTGTGGTGATTTAATGAAATTTGTAATTAGGCCTTATCACATAATGAGTCTCGGAGGTTATATTGTAGAATATGATTTCCCTTATAGGGATTTGATCATTGTCAATGAAACTCCAGAAGAGATCAAGTTTGAGATTCCGGTATTTGACGGATCTTACATTGAAGAGTATGAAAAGTTAGGCCTTAAGGTTATTCCTGTCAGCGAACATGACAGCTATTTAAATTTATATAAAAAAGCGCATGCAGAGTTAGACGCGCTTAAGGCAAAATTAGATTAATTGGAGAAATTTCGTATTTGTTTTCCTCATAAAAAATTTTTAAACTATTCTCCAATTAATCTTTTTTATTTTTAAAAGTAATTTTTAGACAATCTTTAAATAATTGAATATTTTAAGTATTATTAGGTAATATTATGAATAGTATTTCTTTAACAATTACAACTAAAGAAGAGAAAGGAGTTCTAGACGAGATAACAGATATTCTCTCAAGTCATGGAATCAATATTTCATATGTTCATCTTTATGTGAATAATGATGTTGGGACATTGAATTTAGAGCTTGACAATGTCGAAGAGCTTGATGAACTCATCAAGGATTTGGAGTCTAAGGATTTTATTTTAGACATTGAAATTCATGGTTCATTAAATGACATTTTCGGTAAAAGGATTCTTATTTTCGGTGGCGGAGCTCAGGTATCTCAAGTTGCAGTTGGAGCAATTACAGAAGCGGACAGACACAACATACGTGGAGAACGTATAAGTGTGGATACCATACCTTTAGTTGGGGAAGGAAATATTGCAGAAGCGGTTGATGCTGTAAACAGATTGCCTCGTGTACATGCACTTGTTCTTGCAGGATCCTTGATGGGAGGCAAGATTACAGAGACTGTCAGAGCGCTTAAAGAAAAACATGAAGATTTGATTGTAATTACCTTAAACATGCCTGGAAGCGTTACAAAAGAGGCTGATTTGATTGTAACCGATCCTGTTCAAGCAGGTGTAATGGCAGTTATGGCAGTTGCAAGCACTGCTGTATTTGATGTAAAAAGATTAGGGGATAATATTAAATTTTAATTTTTTATTTCCTCCATCTTATCTATTTTTATTAATGATTTTTTTAGCTATTTTTGGAGTTGTTTTATATTAGTAGAAAGGAAAAGTTAGTACATGGTATGAAGTTAGGTATTCCAATTACCTTTGGATACATTCCAATGGGTATTGGATATGCTGCTTTAGCTATTAAGGCAGGGCTCTCTCCATTTGAGACTGTTTCAATGTCTGTGCTAATTTATGCAGGGGCAGGACAAATTATGATAGCTACCATGTTGGCTCAAGGAGCTACTCTTTTCAATATTGTTTTGACTTCATTTGTGCTTAATTTCAGATATTTTGTAATGAACACTTGCATTTACAACAAGGTTGATGATGCTTCCCTTGCTGTAAGAATACCTTCATCACACCTGGCTGTTGATGAAGCATTTGCAATGTTTATGCTAATGGAGGAGTCTTCAATATGGACTTATATAGGTCTTGCAGGAATTGCATGGCTCTCTTGGATTTTTGGAGCAATCATTGGGGTCATTGTCTTGAATGTGCTTCCTATAATTGTTGCAAACAGTTTCAATATTTCATTATATGCTTTATTTGTAGCACTATTGGTTCCTGCAGTTAAGGAAAGTAAGGAATTGGCTATTTTAGTTGTTATAACAGCTATCTTAAATGTTGTATTGCAGTTTTTCATTGGAAATTGGTCATTGATTATAGCTATTCTTCTAGGTGCTGTCATTGGGATGTATATAGTTGATGATGATACTGTTTTAGGGGATGCCTATAAGACAGGTGACGAAAATTGCAGTAAGGAGGAGGTGCAATAATGAATATAACTTTACTCATTATTCTTTGTGCACTTGTTACCTTCATTCCAAGGGTAATTCCAGCTATCTTTATGGAAAGATTGAATTTCTCTCCAAAATTCGAGAAATTCTTGAATCTGATTCCATACACTGCACTTGCTGCACTTATTTGTCCTGGTGTATTGACTGTAGACCCTAACTTATGGTACATAGGTCTAATTGGAGCAGTAATTGCAGGTGGTTTAGCATGGAAAAAGGTACCTCTTGGAGCTATCGTTATTTTAACTGTGATAGTTTTAGTTGCAGTTTACTTAATTGTACCGTTTTTCCCAGTTTTAATTTAATTTAGCTATTGTCACATAGCTCCTTATATTCACAGTTTTCACACTTTTTTAAATTGGTCTTGACGGTAGGTATTTCTCCATTTTCAACTATCTTGTTCACACTGGTCAAGACTTTAAAAAAGCTCTTTCTTGCATCAGTATCTATTATCACTGCTCTTCGATCAGCTATTTTCAAGTAATCAATGTATGCCACTGTAACATAAGTGTTGAATTCCTGTTCTATTAGAAGTGCATTAGCTATTGCTTCCATGAAATCGCCATCCCAAACTCCATTTATTGGAGGATTTGATGATTTTAGTGATATGGGGAAGTAGTTTCCCTTTTCGACTTCGATTTTATCTATAACTCCAATCAAGTCAAGACCTATGTCTCTTATTAGATAGTTATACATGCAAGTTGGGAAAAACAGGTTTTTTATTTCACTTCCGTCCTTATCAAGAACTTTCATGGATTGGGATACTTTTAAAGAAAGTATTTTGAGATTTAGGTTTATTTCATCTATCAACTCCTTTTTTAATTCCTTAAGCTTTTCATCTTCATTTTCTTCGGTTTTTATTTCACTATTGTTTTCATCTATGAATTCTATTTCATCATCCTTTTTGAGGTTGCTTTCATCTTCATTTTCCTTATTTCTGTTCTTTTCATTTATCTCTTCGATAATGTCAAAGGTTGTCTTCACTTGATTGCTTATTCCTATTGCAAGTCTTTTTTCTATTTCTTTCTCGCTCATATCCTTTTTGACATGTCTTAGGTTTTTTGAAAGAATGTCTTGAATGTCCATTCGAAGATCCTTCAATGTTTTTGAGATGAAATAATCCTCTTCTGTTTCTTCATCTATATTGCTTTGGAAATACAATTTCAAAGGACAGAACATATAACTTTTAATTGTAGATACACTTATCATTTTTTTAACTCCATATTATTTATTTTTTCAAAAATTTATTGGTAAATTATTCTTTATTTTTCATATAATAAATAATATGTGGTTATTTTTAATTATAACTTGTTAAAAATAGTTTATTTTATAAAATAATTATAATTTTTTAGTTTAATTAGAATTTAAGAGTTTTTAATCAATTTTTATATTAAGTTGGAAAATTGATTTTATCTTGAAATTTTGATAAAATTTTTCCTACATTTTAATTATAAAAACGATTCATTAAAATGATGTTTGTTGATAAAGTTTTGTTAATTTTAATCCGTCTTTTAAAAATAGTTTAATTTATATTAAAATTATAAAAATAGTTTTGAATGCAGATAGATAAATTTAGTTAAAATTAGTAAATAATTTAAAAATAAAAAAGAAAAATAAGAAATCCAATCTAAACTGGACTTTCTCTTAACTTAATATATTCATTTAAAGATTCTCTTGTAGTTCCAACAAGTATTCTATACTTTTCAAACTCTCCATTTTTAAGAACCTTTTCTATTTTTCCTCTTGCAACTACTTCTTCTCCATCAACTACTTCTCCAGCATATGTGTGAGTAAGTGATGCAAGCTCTGAGATTTCAATATCAGGACCTTCTAAGATTTCAACATCTTCTATTGTATATACAGCAGGATTGTCAAAAGCTCCTAATGCACTTTTGATTGTGCAGTTAACTTTCGCAAATCCTTCTGGTTCGTATACGGTATCTCCCCAGGTACCTTCAATCTCATCATAGTTTCTGGTAGCTAGAATGTCAAACAATGTTTCTCTAATTAATCCTCTATTGCTTTTACGTTCTTCATACCAAGCAAACTCTTCTTTAGTTAGGCTGTCGTCCTTGATTCTCTTTTCATATACGAAGTCCCAGAAATCATCATTGATTCTGTTGAGTGTGATTGATTTGTCTAATTCGTCTATGAAAACTGGCTTGTCTTTGTTGTCTTTGTATGCCTTGATTGCATTTCTATGGTTTTCAAGTCCATAAACTACAAAATCAAGATCTGAAGTTCCTGCCTTTTGAAGTCCTGGCAATATTGATCCTGAAATTCCAAGGTCATCATAGCCGATTCCTGCTACATAATGGAAAAAGTCTGATAAGTCGAATAGTTTGCTTAAAAGCTCTTCTTTATAGTCAAGTTCTTCTCCATTCGCTACTTTAGTGTTGATTTCATCGTAGTAAGTTGCTCTAAGACCCTTTAATCTTTCTTCTGGCTTGATGATTTTTTCAACCTTGTCTATAGGAACTCCCATCATTTCTACGTTTGTAACGTCACAGAAGTATAAGTAATCTGGGTGATTTTCCCTGAGGTATGCATATGCTTCTTCAGATCCTACTTTGGAATATCTGATTCCATCCTTTTCCCTATCTCCATTTTCATCTGGTATGTATCTTAAGAAGCAGATAATCCTATCTTCAGGGTGAATATAATTGGTTGAAGCAAATAATAATCCATCTGTGCTTATGATAAAATCTCTTGTTCTTACGGTTTTTTTAGTTTTTTCCATTTTAATCCCTTAAAATTTTTATGATTTGATTAATGCAATTATTAAAAATATTTGTATTATATTTTATTATATATTTATTTTATGTGCTTATTATTAATATAAGTATAATATTTCTATTTTTTTAAAATTTTACTAAATTTCCTTAATTTTAGATAAAATTTTTAGGCATTTCAAAAATAAATCGATAAGAATATTAACTATCAAAACCTAACTAATAATGTAGTTAGTTCTATGTCATTTATTTAAATTTTCAATTTAAATTTCTAGAGGGCTTTAATTGATTTAAAGCTTGAATGATAGAATTAATGATATATAAGAACTTCCCACAAATCCATAATTTCAAAAATAAATTATGAATCGTCCATTGCTGTAATAGCTTAATTATAGACTTTATTTCTATATTATTGTATTGGGTGTAAATTGTAGACTTAAAATTCTTTAAAAACCATTTTTTTAATGAATTTTTTAGGATATGCTTTGTCATTTGGTCAATAATATTTCCTGCGAGTTCTATAACTTGATTATTATGGTAGGATTTGTAATTTAGACCTGGAAGAATTATTAAATCCGGAGGTGTCGATATGAAAGACAAAAACACTAAAAACTTGAGAAAATCTATGAATCGTGGTTCTGTTGAACATGAAAGTAAAGTAGCTGAAAATGAGGGCGAAATCATGACTCTCGCTAAAAAAGATGTCATTTGCATTCCTCAAACCAAGTCCATTAAGGAAGCTGCTGAAATGATGATAGAACATGGATTCAGAAGATTACCAGTAACCCATCCTGGCTCAAATAAACTTTTGGGTATTGTAACTGCTATGGATATTCTTGATTTCCTCGGTGGAGGAAGTAAATTTGACATAATAGAAAAGAAACATAATGATAATTTCTTGGCAGCTATCAACGAACCTGTCAAAGAAATCATGACAAGAGATCCTATTTCTATTAGTCCTAAATATTCTATTAGAGAAAGTGTCGATGTAATGACCGAAAACGGTATTGGATCTTTACCAATCGTAGATAAAGAAGAAAAAGTAGTGGGAATAGTCACTGAAAGAGATTTCGCATTAGCACTTGCAGGTTCCTTGACTAATGAAACTGTAGGTGATATCATGATTAAGGATGTTATTACTACCACTCCTGGAACTCCTATTGAAAGCTGTTCCAAAATTATGGTAAGAAATAACTTAAGAAGAATTCCTGTAGTTGAAGAAGGTAAATTAATAGGAATTGTAACTTCAACTGATATCTTAAGATTCTTTGGTGATAAAGAAATGTTTGCTTCTATGACCTCTAATAGTGGTTTAGATGTTTTAAAAAGAAAAATTTGTGATATCATTAAACCGAATATTTTAGTTACTGAGCCTAATGTTAGATTAGGAGACTTATGCGGTTTATTAGCTGAAAAGAACATTGGTGGTGTTCCTGTAGTTGAAGATGAAGAACTAGTAGGAATCGTCACCGAAAGAGATATTTTAAACACAGTTTTAAAAGATTAATCAATCAATCTTTTTAAATAATTGACGATTGTTTCTTTTTTAAAAGATTCAATCAGGTAGCTATTGTTGAACTTTAAGAGATAGCTATTGGTAGGTTAATAGTTTATATCTTTGATTAGATACGCTATGAGATATAATTCAATCTAAAATAAGAATTGATTTTATTTTAGATTATTTCTAATAGCTATTTCATTGTATTTTATCGTTGGTGTTATTATGAAAATCAAAAATATAATGTCTGAAAATGTGGTATCTATTGATAAGAATTTAAACATATGTGATTGTCTAAGAATGATGTATAAGGATAACTTATCTAGAATACCTGTTACTACTACCAATGAAAATAAGAAAGTTTTAGTTGGAATTATCTCAGAAAAAGATATAGCTGATAAATTAGGCTCCGCTAAATATGGTAATATGGCTCCTTCCCATTTCCATGTATCAACTGTAATGGTTAAAGACTTGATTACAGTGGATGAGGACGATGACATAACTGAAGTGGCAAAAATTTTGATTGAAAAGAATATAGGTGCTCTTCCAGTTTTATCTGATGGTGAAATGGTAGGAATCGTAACTAAATCTGATTTCATATATTTATGCAAAGCAAAAGCATATGAAAAGATTTCAGTTAAAGATATTATGACTAGAGATATTATTTCAATATCTGCTGATGACCGTTTAGTTCATGCAAGAAAAGTTATCATGGATTCAGGTGTAGGACGTTTGTTACTCACTGAAGACAATGAGCTTGCAGGAATTATAACTTCAAAAGACATTGCAAAAGCATTTGTTTCATTCAGGAAACACACTCCTGATAAGTATCAATCTTCTCAGATTAAGGAATTGACTGCTGGAGATTACATGTCTACTCATGTAGATACAATTTCTCAATATGCAACAATTCCACAGCTTGCAGATGCAATGTTGGAAACAGGTTATAATGGTTACCCTGTAGTTGACGATGATGATCAAATTATAGGAATCGTAACCCAATCAGATCTGCTAAAATTAATTTATGAGATTGAAACTCAATAAATGTGAGTTTAGTAAATTGGTTTTAGTTTAAGCATAAGATTTTCTTATGCTTTATTTTTCTTTTTTTCTTGTACTTTTTTTAAGATTTATTCATTGATTTTATTTTTATGTGCTATTTTGACTTATTTTAACAATTTGGCTTAAATACTTAGTTTATTTAAGTTTTTAATACCTTACTGTTTTTATAGTATAAGAAATATATAAAAAATAGTAAATATTTTGGAGATTTTTTATGATAAACGATAAAGTTGCATTTTTAGGACCTCAAGGAACCTTCTCTCACGAAGCTGCATCATTGGTCAGTGACAATTTGATTTCCTACTGTTCAATACAGCAGGTTATGGGTGCTGTTGAAAGAGGGGAATGTGTATGCGGTATTGTACCTATTGAAAATTCCATTGAGGGTCCAGTTAGCTTGACTTTGGATTCATTAATTCATAATTTTGATTTGAAGATTAAAAATGAGATAGTCATTCCGATCAATCATAATCTGTTGGCTGCTAAGGAAATGAGTGTTGATGAGGTAGAAAACGTCTATTCACACTCACAGGCTTTAGGTCAATGCCAACCTTATTTGGAAAGACACGGCATAACTGCCCATTATACCTTAAGCACAGCTGCAGCTGCAAAGAGGGTTGCAGAAACCGGTGAAGGAGCAGCTATTGGTACATTGAAGGCAGCTGAATTGTATGATTTAAAGGTCATTGATACAAATATTCAAGAGAATTTCAATAATGAAACCCGTTTTGTTGTTTTGGATAATGATGATGCACAGATTACAGGAAATGACAAGACATCCATCTCATTCTCATTATTTGAGGATAAGCCTGGTGGACTTTATGAACTTTTAGGCCTATTTGCAGATAATGACATAAACTTGACTAAAATTGAGTCACGCCCATCTAAAGAAGGTTTGGGTCATTATATATTCTTCATAGATCTTGAAGGTCATAGGTTAGATGAGAATATATGTTCTATTTTAAATGATTTGGAGAATAACACTTCATTCTTTAAGATTTTAGGTTCTTATCCAATCTTTAATGAAGATTTATTCAAATAATCTTTTTTTATTTCTCCAATTTTTCTTATTTTTTTATTTTTTATACAGATTCATTTCCCAATTCATACTTTCATACCCTTTTTTATTTAATTATATTTATAATATATAAAATTCATATATTAGATTAGTATAAATTAAATTTTTTATAAAACGCAATGTTTTTTGTAAAATTGTTTATAATTAAATTCATTATAGGAGGAGAAGTATGAATCAAGATAGGAAGAAACTTATGCAGATTTTACATAATCTTGAAAGAGATTATGAAGCAGGTCTTATCTCTGAAGAAAAGTATTTCTATTTAAGAGATCAGTATATGCATAAGATAAAAACTATTGAAGTTAGTGATAGAATCCGTGCGATGCAAGGAAAAGAAGAAACTCCTTCTTCATTAAATTCTAGAGAAAAAAATTATGAAAGAAATCGTGAGGAAAAAGAAAAATTAGTTCGCAAATATGTTCATAATCCTGATTCTTATACAGTATCAAAGAAACCTGAGGAGTCTTCAAATTCAAGCCCTTGGTTTGTAGCTTTTGCAGTGGTATTTCTGCTTATAGCATTTGGTGCTGGGATTAGTTTTGGAATGAGCAGTATTGTAGGCGGTGATGATGATGTTGCTCATCTCTTTTCTGATAGCGGGGCAACAATAAATGATACTGCATTTCCTGAAGTAAAAGTAAACAAATCAATAAGTAGCAATTATACAAAATCTTACTCAAATAGTTCTACATATAGTTCCTCATCAAGTTCTAGCTCTTCATCAAGTTCCAGTTCATCCTCAGATAGTGGCACTAATGATGGCGGTTCTTCAGGAGGTGGCTCTTCTGACGGAGGTAGTTCCAGTGGAGGAGGTAGTTCTGACGGTGGTTCTTCCGGTGGTGGAGGATCATCTGGTGGTGGCTCTTCCGGTGGAGGTAGTTCCGGTGGTGGAGGATCATCTGGTGGTGGTTCTTCTGACGGTGGTTCTTCAGGCGGAGGTTCTGATGAATAAATATATTGATGGCACTGCCATTATTATTTGGAGATATTAATATGAAAAAGATCATTGGTATAGGATTACTAATAATTATATTGATTGTAGGAGTTTCATTTCTTGTAAATTTCCCTATATTTGGAAATCATAGTGAGGATGTGAATGCTTCCCAGCAATCAGTGGACTATTCTGAGAATGGAATTTCATTATCAATGCCTGGAGATTGGGTTTCTGCAGATTCTAAGTCTAATGAATCAGTTTTAGCAGTTGCAAAACCTGACCCAAAGGATTCTTCAGGCTTTAGCAGCATTAATTTAAATATTGAAAAGAAATCTAAAGCCCGTTCTCTTCAATCAGAATTCAATTCTAACTATAATATTTTGTCTCGTAATTCTGATTTCAACATTTTATTTATGGGTAATGTTTCTTTCAATGGCAAACCTGCTATGGAAGCAGAATATACTTCTGTATCTGATAATGTGACAAAACATCATAGAGCTATTTGGTTCCAGGAAGGATCTGACCTTTATGTTATTTTATGTTCCGCTCCTGATTCTCAATATGAAGAATTAAAAGGAACTTTTGACTTTATAATTAACAGTATTAAGATGTAATTAAGTCTAACTTGTTTAGATTTAATTACTCAATTATTTTTTAGATAAATTTTTTATAGATTTTAGATTTAATTTTAAATAAATTATATTATGATATTGACGTGATTATATGGAAATTATATTGTGTGTCACTGGTAGTATTGCAGCTACAGAGACTATTAAATTGGCAAGAGAATTTAGAAGGCAAGGCCATGCTGTCAAGGCGTTCATGACCACTGAAGCTACTAAGATAATTCATCCAAATGCTTTAGAGTTTGCTACTGGTCAAGAGGTAGTTGTAGAGTTAACCGGTAAAATTGAACATGTGAAATACGCTCAAGCGGATTTGATTTTAGTTGCTCCAGCAACTGCAAACACTATCAGTAAATTTGCATATAGGATTTCAGATAATCCGGTGAATACTTTATTGATTACTGCTTATGGCCATGATACACCAATCGTATTTGTGCCTTCCATGCATGATTCAATGTATGATGCAGTAAGCGATAATGTTCAGAAATTAAAAGATGATGGAATCATATTCGTCAATCCACGTATTGATGAAGGAAAAGCCAAATTCCCAGCTATTGAAGATATCGTTCTTGAATCAATAAGAACAATTAATCTGGATAAAGTTGAAAAAGGCGATGCAGATGATACTTTGTCTAATATAGCAGGTAAAAATATTCTTATTAGTTTAGGCGGAACTTTTGAGGAAATCGATCCTATTAGAGGTATTTCCAATAGGTCTTCTGGAAGAATGGGTTTGGAATTGGCTAAAGAAGCTTTCATTAGAGGAGCTAATCTAACAATCTTGGCTGCTCATCATGAAGTTTCCATTCCAAAGGTTTTAAATGTGATTGATGCAGAATCAACAACTGTTATGAATGAGAGAATAGATGAATTAATTCCTGATAATGATATATTCATAGCTACTGCTGCTGTTTCTGATTTCACTCCAATAAGCAAGGAAGATTCTAAAATATCATCATCCTATAACTTATCCTTAGAATTTGAGCCGGTCTCAAAGATCATTCATAGGATTAAGAAGATTAATGAGGACATATTCCTCGTTGGATTTAAGGCGGAATATGATATTTCAGAAGAAAAGATGATTGAGTGTGCTAAAACTCAAATGCAAAAGGCAGGAACTGATTTGGTTGTAACAAATGACGTTGCCCATAAGGGATGCGGTTTTGGATCTGAAACCAATGAAGTGATTCTTGTAAGTGATGAAATCAAGAAGGTTTCCTTAAATTCTAAAAAAGAGATTTCCAAATCAATCTTTGATGAGATTTCTAAAAAGTTAAATTAATTTTTAATTTAACTATCTTATTTTCTTTTTTTATTTTTTTTATATTAT
>NZ_JAZNIB010000063.1:0-4187 GCF_045577275.1 Methanobrevibacter sp. | reverse complement strand
ATCTGAATATCTATTTAAATGATTTAGTACATTAAAATAATTTAATACTTCCTGTTCTGCTTTTGTAGTTGGTTTTTGCTTACTATTAATTAATGTTTTTACTTCCTCTAAGTTTAAAGGATTTCCTTCAATTGATGTGGAGTAATGTGAAGATCTAATAAGGGCATCCTGTTTTAATTTAGTATCATATAAGGGGATTATTTTTGCATTGCTGATAACTTCTTTAGCTGAAGCTATTTTTGCAATATAATTTACAATTTTATCTGTATATGTAAATTGAGGTTCAAACATAGTATCAACTTATTTTTATTAATTACTATAATATATGGGATTGATGATTAAGATATTTTTCGGTTGATGATTAATTTTTTAAAATTTTTTATATTACTTATTTTTATTATTAAAAGTATTTAATTAAAAATAAAAAATTCCTACTGGTTGATGATTAAGGTTTTTGGCTCCCACTGTTATAGAAAAGGTTTTCATTTTCAAACATGCCAGTTTCCAAAAAAATTATTTAATTATTCATAATATTGATTATATAAATGATTCTATATAAATATTTTTAAAAAATAAGAATAAATTATTGTTTAAATTTAAAATAAACTATATAAAACTATTTATAAACAAAATAAGAGTTTTATATCCATAACTATTTATGAAAAAATAATAATAAAAAGATTTATAATTTTAAAAAAACAAATATTATTATAAGAAGGGGTGAAAAGGTTTATTGCTTATTTTAATTTCAATACTTTTTTAAATTCTTAATTATAAGGGGGTAAATTATGAATGGAAGAGACAAGTGCGAACTCTTAAATGAGATCAGACAAAAAATAGCTCTCAAAAACAACATAGAATTTAACATTGAAGAGTGCACATACGAAGGCGACTGTACAGGAACCTGTCCTAAATGCGAAAGGGAACTTGAATATCTGGAAATGGAACTGAAGAAAAAACAATACAAAGGTGAAAAGATAGAATTGGAAGGAATATTCACCTTAACTGAGACAGAACCTACTGAAATTGAAAACGATACTCTTTTTTATACTTTTGGATCTCCTAATCCAGAATCTTTTTTTGATTATCTTATCGCTAAACATTTCTATGACTATGAAGATATAAAAACATGTGATTTTGAACCATCAGCTGATGAAGATGACGATGATGGTGAAGAAAAAACAATAATATATGAGCTTCAAGACGATGCAGAGGAATCCTAAAATCTCTATAAAAAATTTTATCACAAAACCATACTTCTAATTAGTTTAAATGGTTGAAACACTGATTTAAGAACGAAAAAATAAACAATTTCATTAAAAAGGGATAATTATGAATGGAAGAGACAAATGTGAACTCTTAAACGGAATCAGACAAAAAATAGCTCTCAAAAACAACATAGAATTAAACGTTGAAGAATGCACATTCGAAGGAGACTGCTCAGGAACATGTCCTAAATGTGAAAGCGAGCTTGAATATCTGGAAAATGAACTGAATAAAAAACAAGCAAATGGTGAAAAAATAGAACTGGAAGGAATATTACCCTTAGAAGAGATGGAACCAACTGAATTAACATGTGGAGACTTGTTTGTACCCTTTGGAGATTTTGGTCCTTCAAAACCTTTTGAAGAAGTGGAAGTTATTTTGGAAGAGGATAGCGAACTTTTTGAACATTTCGGATGGGGTCCAAATGATTACTCTCATAGATTTGGACAAAACATCGTTCGAAAATTTTTCTATGATGTAGATGAGGTGGAGGAGGATTTTGATGACTCCTAAAATCAATATTCTATCAATATCCCGGCTTAGAACATATACAGATGGGGATGGAATTACTTCACTTGTAATTTCTGCAGGATGTCCTTTAAGATGTGCTTATTGCCTTAATCCTAACACATGGGATGGAACACTCCAACCAAAATCCATAACAGTAGATGAATTATATGAAGAGCTGAAAAGGGACAATATTTATTTTCTATCAACTGGTGGAGGAGTATCATTTGGAGGTGGAGAACCTCTACTGCAACACGAATTCATTAAAGAGTTTATAAAAAAATACAAATCAACCAAATGGAAATTCTATCTAGAAACATCTCTATCAACTGATTTGGAATCATTAAAAGATGTAATAGACCTTATCGACTATTTTTACGTAGATTGCAAAGACATGAACAAAACCAGATATGAATTATACACCGGAGGAGATTATGACTTGTTTTTAAACAATTTAACTTATCTGAAAGATCATGTTGATGGAGATAAAATTAAAATTAGAGTTCCAAAAATTAAAGGATTGCATAAGAGATTTGAATTCGTGGAAACTGATTTAAAACTCAGAAGTATGGGATTTGAAAACATGGAACTGGTTGATTACATAGATGAAGTGGAAAAATATAAAAAAATTTCAAAAAAAGCTATTGAAAATAGAGAGAAATTTTTAGAAAAACTAAAAGAAGATGATTAGAAAAAGAGAAAAACTTAGAGAAAAATTCTCTAAGCTAATTTTAAAAAACTATATTTAAGCCCTCACCTTAATTCTCTTCTTAATAGTATCCTTAAGATAGGAAATATAAACCCTATAGGTTTTACCATATTCAGCTTCTTAATATCTTTTTCTTAAGGATAAGGTTAGCTATTCCCTTCCTATTTGTCTTTGCCTTATAGATCTTGCCATTAAACTTATTTTTTAATTTACTATTTTTAATTATCTAGAACCAATGATAAAAGATTAAATAAACCATTAATATAATTATTATTATGAACAATAATAATCAATGGAACTCAAGACTTGCATTTCTTCTCTCAATGATAGGAGCTGCAGTAGGACTAGGAAACATCTGGAGATACAGTTATGTAGTCTACACCAACGGTGGAGGAACATTCTTCATTCCATATCTTGTTGCAATATTCCTAATGGGAATTCCATTTCTCATACTTGAATACGGAATGGGATACAAGCATAAGGACTCCTATTCAAACATCGTAAAGAGCATCCATCCAAAGCTGGAGTACATGTCTTGGGCATTGATACTGATCATCTATTTTGTTGTAATATACTATCTGGTTATTGTGGCCTGGGATTTGGTATATCTTGGATCAAGCTTTAGCTTCAATTGGGGAAGCGATGCAGCATTATATTTCACAAATGTGGTTGGAGGAAGCTCAAACCTCTCTGACATGACAAGATTGCTGATACCGACAACAATATCCATGGTATTGGTATGGTTCAGCGTATGGTACATTTCACACAAGGACCTCAACGAAGGAATAGGAAAGGCATCAAAGATACTCATTCCACTGCTATTTCTATTGATGGCATTCATAATAATATATGCACTCACACTTCCAGGAGCATGGATTGGAATAACTGCACTCTTGAATCCTGACTGGAGCATGCTATGGAACGTAAACATCTGGCTTGCAGCCTTTTCACAGATCATCTTCTCTTTGAGTATGGGAGAGTCAATTTCACTTACATATGCAAGCTATCTTCCGGAAGGATCAAAGCTTACAGACAATGTGCTCCTTGTAGTCTTTGCAAACTGTGCATTTGAAGTCTGTACAGCATTCGGAATATTCTCAATACTTGGATACATGTCATTCACTTCAGGCACACCAATGGTCGAACTTGTAAGTGAGGGAACAGGACTTGTATTTGTGGTTTTCCCAAGAATATTCAATATAATGGGACCGATTGGACATCTGATAGCGCCATTATTATTCATTGCAATCCTTTTTGCAGGAATAACTTCAGCAGTAGCTGTCTTCGAACCGATGATAAACTCAACAAGCGTGAAGATGAACTGGACAAGGAGAAAAACAGTTACAGTCTTGTCAATAATAGGATGTGCATTTTCACTGCTCTTTACAACAGGAATAAGCAGCTATCTGATTGGCATTGTAGACGGATTCATAACAGAGTTCTGCATACTCTTCCTTATTCTACTGCAGAGCATAATATTCACATGGTTCTATGATATTGAAGGATTGATTCCTGTTCTCAATGAAAACAATAAGGTAAAGGTAGGAAAATGGTGGGTGATTATTCTTAAATACATCTTGCCTATATTGCTCTTAATCATGTGGGTCAGCGGAGTGTATAATATAACCATAAATTCCAGCGTATTTGAAAAAGCTGTATTCATTGTTATTGGAGTGGGTATAATTATCTTAAGTTATGTGTTCAC
>NZ_JAZNIB010000062.1:0-3439 GCF_045577275.1 Methanobrevibacter sp. | reverse complement strand
TTCTACATTAAAATTCCCGCTGGCAATGTCTACAAGCAGATTCAATGGATTCAAGTCAGTGCAGGCAAATGAAAGGTATCTGGTTCCGCTTGGACGGGTGTTTATTTCAATTGCATAAACCTTATTTTCCTCTTTTGAATAGATTAAATCCATATCTATGGTTCCTTCAGATTTAAGCTTAGTTGCAATGTGTTTAGCTATTTTCCTAAACTCTTCATTATCCATCTCTTTAAAATCACAAGGACCATATCTAAGACGTTTGATCGGATGTATTCCTTCCAAATTGGTTTCTCCCTTATAAACAGGCACCAATGGCAGATATTCTCCATTCCATCCGATAACTTCTATGGAAACTTCGCTTCCTTCAATGAATTTTTCAATGAGAGCTTCATCAAAATTCTCAAAATATTCCAATACATCAGTGAATTCATTTGTAATGCAAATGTCCTTACCACCTTGACCTTCACCTTGCTTTAAGACAATAGGGAAGCTGAAACCTAATTTTTCAATAAATTCCTCTTCGGTTTCAAAGTCATTCTTATTCAAGACATTTGCAGGTGGAACATTGAGATCAATTGATTTAAAGAATTCCTTGGTTTTTATCTTATCTGATGCTATTGCAACTGCATTAACATTTGAAGAGATAACTGGGATATTATGTTTTTCCTCAATTTCCTCTTTCATAAGAGCTACAGCCATCAATGGTGGATCAATACCAAGAAGAGGAACAATTGCATCTACCTTTTCTTCAATAGCAACTTCCATTGGTTTTTCCATTCCTCTTGGAACGATATAATATTTTGTAGCCAAATCCAAATTAGGAGCTTCTTCATTTGATTCTGTAATTATGCTTTCAATTCCTAATTTATCAACATGATAAGCCACATCATCATATAATCTTGATCCGATAAACAAAACTTTCATAAAATCACACTTGAATTCCTTATCTAATAATATATTTAAAATCTTATTAAATAAAATTTACTTAAAAAACAGCAATTAATTAAAATATAAATTAAAATATAAATTAAATATCCACAATTTTATCAAACAATAATCTAATGAGCATATCTGATGAATCCTTGATTTTAGGAGATAATTCAAAGGACAAATCCATGATTTCAGGTTCTATTCCAATAAAAAGAATATCATAATCCTTTTCCAACTCAAGATATTTAATCAAATAGGATAATGACATTGAGTGAGTTGAAATGCTAATATCAACAATATTGTCCTTATTGACAATATTTATTTCACCAGCTTCCTTGTTCATCAAACTGGCATCAATAAGAATTATGTGGGAAGGGTCACATTTTTTTATCAATCCTGTGAAATTTTCAGGTACTGAACCACCATTGATCAAAAATGTATTATTCAGTCTTTCCACCAATGACTCATTTACATCAACATTTAATTCGCTAAAATACGAATCAAGACCTTCATCTAGACGTGTATTTCCAGTGTTAATATCAAATACATTATCAAAAAACTCAAAATCATTATCTTTATCCATAGGAATTTTTTGATTAATATTCTCTTTTAAATCATTTTGATTTGAATTATTCAAAATAGAATCTTTTAAAATAGATAATTGATTAATAATATAAGGTCCTAAACCATCATCTCCACGAATATCATTCCCAATACCTAAAATAAGAAGATTATCGCAATTCTCTAAAAATAAATCTATCTCCTTACTTATTTCATCAAAATTATTTGGCATTTTATCACTTTAAAAAATTCTTGAAAATCCTAAAAAATTTTACACTTGAAATACAACTAAAAACTTTATATATTCAGAGTATTTTACAATCATTGAACATTGTTTATACCATATCATTTAATTATGAATAATATCCAAAATCTCAGTTTTTATGGTTTCAACACCGCCACCCATCACATATTCCAACTTTATCCTGACTGTATCTCCACAATTTACATCAATCTCTTCAATTGGAACCAGCATGGATGGATTCATCATAGGTGTAGGTCCACAAATAATCTTTTCATTCAATTTGGTAAAACTTGTAATCTTGATACCATTAATCTTTAATTTATTTTCCTTGATATTAAAATTATCCTTGAAATCGAATTTTTCAAATCTTTCATTTGAAATCTCTTCTTCAAAACCCATTTCCATTAGTTCATTTTCATCATAAATCTTCAGATCAATCATTGCACTGAAATTGCAATCGATATCATCCAAGAAATTGAATTCGCTATAGATTATTGAACCACCTAGAACAATATAAACAGGACTGTATTCATCATCCTCATACTGAATGAAATGATTATTCATAAAAACAGCTTCTGCAGAGTTGATAATTCCTTCAGGGATTATCTTTCCATCATCTTTCAGATATTTTTTGGCATGGTTCAATACCGGAACCTCTTCCTCATCAATCAATGCAGTGTCCAACATTTCACAAATAATCAAGTCCGCCTTTTCATTTAATTTACTGAAATCGAAGCTCAATATATCATCATTGAAGACTTGAATCTTATCAAATTCTTTAAGGTTCTCTTTAGCTAATTGATAGCTTGAATTATTTAATTCAATTGCTATAATCCTATCCATATGCGGACAAGCAAAATAGCTTAAAACACCAGATCCACATCCCAAATCAAAGGCCACCCTTGAACCAACAGGACTTTTTCCCATACCAGATTTGGCATAATCATCAATAGCTTCCTTAAATGCACTAAGTCTTTCAAAATCTCTCAAAAGCTTAAAATGATAAGAATTTACTTTAAATTTCATAACAGCACTCAAAATGATTTAATGATTTAAAAAAATAGATAAAAATAGAATAAAAATTAAAAAAAAGTGAAGATACCTTTATATGATTAAAACATATAAAGAAATCCCTTTGCTGATTAAACAAATAAAATTAATTAATAGTGATCATGGTCATGATCATGGTCATGATTGTGGTCATGTTCTAATGACTCACCATTTGCGGTAGAAGTAAGTTTTACGTGTTCCACACCTTTAAGTCTCATCATTTTTTCAGTCAAGTCCCTAATATGTGTAACATCACCGTTTACAACAATTACTTCCATACAGTATTTTTGAGTCATGTGAATATGCATACTTGCATTGATTTCCTTTCTGAAGTCATGCTGGATGTTTGCAAGGCTTTCCATAACACCTGTGAAATGATGATCGTAGATAATGGTGATGACACCTACTCTTTGACCTTCCATTTCATTCATCCATTGGTATCTTAAAATATAATCACTTAATGCATCACGAATACCTTTTGAACGTGATTGGTAACCTCTATCCTTTAAAACTTCATCAAATTCTGCCAAAAGCTTTTTTGGCAAAGACATACTTATCCTCATCATATTAATCACCTAAAACTACAATGAATAAATAATTATAATCTCAAAATTATTACTATTTTAATATTAATTTGACAATAATTATTAATAT
>NZ_JAZNIB010000061.1:0-5127 GCF_045577275.1 Methanobrevibacter sp. | reverse complement strand
AATAAATAAGATTATTTTTAATAAAATTTAATTAATCAATTGTTTTTTTGAACATACGCCCAATTTAAAGAAAAATAGAAAATAGTAATACTTTTTTTAAAATTTGTATTAAGTAATACTTTTTTTAAAATTAGTATTATTATTTAAAGGGGAAAAATAATGAAAAAAGTAATAAAAATAAAAAAATAATAGGATAACTTTTAAAATATATAAGATAAACTATTTTTATATTTTTAAAATTAAAAAAAGTAGATAAGATTAAAAATCTTATCTAAATTGAAGTCCAACCACCATCAATACAGATCAATTGACCTGTACAGAAACTTGATGCATCAGATGCCAAGTAAATTGCAATACCATCCAATTCACCAGGTGCACCTACTCTTCCCATTGGGCAGTATGCTTGGATTACAGGTGCAAATTCAGGAGAATCAATCACTTCTGCAGTCATTTCAGAAGCGAAGTATGCTGGACCGATTGCATTAACTGTAATGTTGTATGGAGCCCATTCAACAGCTAAATCTTGAGTGAGATTCTTTACTCCACCTTTAGAAGAGGTGTAAACGCTTACTCCTCCACCAGCAATGGACACTCTGGAGTGAATTGAACCTAAATTGATGATTTTACCGTACTTTTGTTCAACCATGAATTTTCCTACAGCTCTTGAAGCATAGTAAACACCACTTAAATCTATTTTCAAGTGTTTGTCCCATTCTTCGATTGTCTGTTCAAGAGCAGGTTTCATATGTCCGACACCAGCACTGTTTACCAAAATGTCAATCCTTCCGAATTTGTCTATGACCTTTTGTACGGATTCCTCAACATTTTCATAATCTGTTACATCAGTTACTGCATACATGACTTCTACACCGAATTCATCTGCAATCTCTTCTGCAACTGCTTTCAATTTGTCTTCACGTCTTGCAAACAATGCAAGTTTAACGCCTTGGCTTGCAAATGCCTTTGCAATTTGCACACCTAAACCAGAAGATCCACCGGTTATTACTGCTATTCTGTCCTTGATATCAAAATAGTTTTTCATGTTTTCACCTTCCAACTATATAAATAGTCTGTAATGAAAAGTATATTGAACATTCCATATAAAATTATACTTAAACCTGTTAAGTTTTTAGAAAAAATAAAAATAATTGAATTTTATTTACAAATACATATATATTATTGAATATAATTCAAATCAATAGACAAATTTTATATATTCCCTAAAATATATCATTAATCACAATTTAATTAAAATAAATTTAAAAAAGGAAGTTTTATTATGAAAGGATTTGGAATGATAAAAGTTGATGAATCTGGCTGGTTCGAAGTTGACGAACCTGTTGCAGGACCTTTAGACGCTATTTGTAAACCTATTGCAGTAGCTCCTTGTTCTTCTGACACCCATTTCTTGCATGGTGGATCAGGACCTGCAGAAAACAGAATCTTAGGACATGAAGCAATTGCGGAAGTTCTTGAAGTTGGAGAATTGGTAACAAAATTCAAACCTGGCGACAAGGTTATTGTTCCATGTACCACTCCTGATTGGTCTGAAAAAGGAGTGCAAGTGAAAGGAGGCAATAACGCTCACGATATAGACACAATGACCAGTTTTAAATTTTTAGCCATAAAAGACGGAGTATTTGCAGAAAAGTTCTCTGTCAACTATGCTGATGCAAACCTAGTATTGCTTCCAGATGATGTTGATGTTGCAGATGCCTTAATGATCACTGATATGATGTCCACAGGTTTCTATGGAGTTGAAATGGCAAACGTTAACTTTGGTGATACTGTAGTCGTATTCGGTATTGGACCTGTAGGATTGATGGCAGTTGCTGGTGCAAAATTAAGAGGTGCAGGTAAGATATATGCTACTGGAAGCAGACCAAACTGCGCTGAACTTGCATTGGAATATGGTGCCAGCGAAATCATCAGCTATAAAAATGGAAACACTGTAGAACAGATTTTAGAAAAGCAAAATGGTGAAAAAGTAGACTGCGTAATCATTGCAGGAGGTAATTCAAGCACATTCAATGAAGCGCTTCAATTGGTAAAAAGTAATGGATACATTGGAACCATCAATTTCTATGATATTGAAGATACATTTACAGTGCCAACATTCTTAACAGGTCTTGGAATGGCAGACATCAATATCAGAGGAGGATTCTGTCCTGGTGGAGCCTTAAGAGCTGAAAAACTATTAAAATTGATTCAAAACGATAGAATCCACCCAGGAAAAACATTCAATTATGAATTCCATGGATTTGAAAAAATAGAAGAAGCTTTCAAACTTATGGATGAAAAGCCAAAAGACTTAATCAAACCTATCATTTACACAGATGATATATAGATTAATCTTTAATCTTTTCTTTTTTTATTTTTAATTTTATTTTTTTATAATTTTTTTATAATTTTTTTCTATTTTTATTTAAACTACTGTTCTCTTATTTTAAATTAAAATTATATCTTCTTAAAAATCCAATTGTTCTGCAATGCACATTTTACAGACTGCATTAGGGGACTCAGCATTTGCATCCTTTACAGGACAATAATACTTTCCATCTATTTCCTCTACATACAATGAACCTGGAAATGGAGTCCCTACAGGATGTATTGGCTCTTCAAGAATAAAAGTAGTGTATAGTGATATGATAGCATAAACCAAAGGAAATTTTGTTTTATGGCTTATTGATTCAGCATCTTCATAGGACTGCAATGTTGACACTGCATCTATAAACTCATCCTTATCGATTTTATGAGTATAGTGATTGTTATTGCTCCTTACTTCCTTTAAGCGAGCTAAAAAGTATTTGGCATATATTCCATGAGCTTTCTCTTTATAGCTGTCCTGAACATATTTGCTCTCTTCAATCAGTTCTGCATTGATCTTCATTAGGTCAAATACAGAGACAGTTCCAGCATAGTCCTTTAAGATTTGCAAAAGAGCGTCATTGGATATGCTATCCTCTCCGATAACAACATTTGAAAACTCCTTATACATTTCCTCATTCATAGTCAAACCACTTCACCATTTAAATGTTTTAATGGATATTTAAAAAAAATAAAAGTAAAAATAAAAATAAAAATTGTTAAAAGAAATAAAAAAATAAAAAAATAAGTAAAAACCTATCTATTCAAAATAAATAGGTTCTGGAGGATTGTTCAAATCAATGATCTTCTTGTTTTCAAGATTTTCAGGCCCATATGGAGTGTGGGTTGACAAGTATACTGTAGGATTATTTGAAATGAATTCACGTACATTGTCTAAAGTTTCTCTTGATTTTTCAATATCTTCGAAGATAATAGATAGCTTATTTGCGTACAATGCCTCATCAGTATATGTAATGTCACCATGAATCATGTAAAATACATCATCAACCTCGACAATTACAATGCTGTTTCCATTAGTATGGCCAATAGCTTCAATTAGATATACACCATCCGCTATTTTTTCTGATTTTTCGAAATTATAATAGCCTCCACTGCCATATTCAACAGGAACTATATTGTCTCCTTCCAACTCCATGTCATCAGCTTCAATCTTGGACATGTAAACCTTAGCATTAGGGAAATTTCTAAGTTCACCAGTATGGTCAGGGTGCTTGTGAGTAATCAATATCTTTGAAACATCCTCTGCCTTATATCCTAATTCATCCAATGCAGACATGTAATCAGTTATCCTGTCTCCATTGTGAATCATTGTATCTTCATCAACTTCCATATCTGGAAATTCCTTAGGCATGTCAGTGTCTACAAGGATTACTTCATCCCCAGTATCAATCAAATAGTTTTGAAGACTTGCACGATATTTGATAGATGAGTCGAAGTTTTCCATTCCTTCTTCTCCACCAAAAGCAAAAGGCTGCTTCATAAAGCCGTTTTCATATGTTCTTATAGCTTTAATTTTAATTTTAAACCCCTCCAATTTCTTAAATATGTTTAAGAGGCCCAACATTAATCTTGATTTTGACTATTCTTGATTATGATTATTCTGCAGTTTGATCATTGATTAACAATTGTGTTAAGTAATTTTGCTTACCGATCATTTTGCATAAATCAAGCTGTTGTTCACTCCAATACATATCTTCTTCTTCATCTTTTAAATAGATTTTCATTAAGTCGAGAGTGGTTGAATCTAAAATGCCTGATTCAATTACTTCATTGATAAATGCAATTCCTTCAACAGATACATTGTAATCATATTCAATGAATTCGATAATATCCTCATAAATAGGTTTAGCTTCTTGAGCTTCTTGTTTGATTTCTCCACCTAAATCAAGGATACGGTCCATGAATTGTTCTACGAAATCCATTTCTTCAGTTGCATGAGCAGTGTACTTATCTCCAAGAGATTGGAATCCTAAACCTGCAAATACTTTAGATTGAATTCTGTGTCCAAATGAATTTGCAGATAAACCTGTTACGATAGCTTGTAATACTTCAATAGTCTTTTCTTTATCAGACATAATTTCACCTTTTAAATTTGACTTAAGACTCTTAAGTCTTCAATAATATATTAAATTTTTTTATATTTATAAACTCATCTTGTAAGGAGATGACCTGCTTGATGTAGTGGCTGAGAAGCTGTGGAACGAGCAAGCAATCGGAGGATGCCATCCTAAGCCCGCTGGGGGCTTACATGCAGTGTGGCTCAGTGGCGGGAGTCGTGGGTGGAAAAGGCCTTCAGCATGCTGAATTAATGGCGCACCAGAGATGGTGTCCCATACTTGGAGGAGACGATTGAGGGTAAAGTCCCAAGAAATTGTGCCCAGTGTGGCGGGTGATCAGTAGGCTGAAGTTGAGGGCTGGCATGGAGCAAGCCACGAACGTAACCATCGGAATCGTTAAATTCCTCGGGCACTGCGGCAGCACACATCTGCCTCAATCCAAACCGTTCCATATCGGTCGATATGGAGGCGAATAGCGGGCGGGCCGTTGCGCCGCCGTACGAAATGGGCTGAGTGCCCGCGCCTTGATGTGAATTGCGGACGGCTTTCGTGCTTATGTCTGACATACAAACCGTGGTCTTTGGTTTGTTGAACCAATAGAGGGCTCTATCAGACGGTTGCCTTCTTGCGGAATCATACTCCCAGTCGCTGCCTTGTACTGCGGCAGGGCAACTTACGACAT
>NZ_JAZNIB010000060.1:0-2606 GCF_045577275.1 Methanobrevibacter sp. | reverse complement strand
AAAACCAATTAAAAAAGAGACTAAAAAAGAATCCAAAACCAGCAAATATATTGATAATATTGCTGATTTCTTCAATCAAAACAATGAGTCTAAGGATTATAAATCATCTAATGACGATTCTAAATTTGATAATAAGAAAACTGATTATAAATCTTCCAAAAGTGATAAATCAAGAGATGTTAAGTCTGATGTGATTTATAATAAGAAGACTAATAATAAAAATAATAAGAATAAGACTAAAAAGAATAAGTCTAAATCAAAGGATTCAAACAAGTCAAATAAGGAACAAAAATCTGCAGTTGTCAAACAGATTAAATTTAAAGAAAACATTTTCTCAGATATCCATGAAAAGATGACTAAGGATGAAGTCAATTCAAATAATTTGTTGAAAGTTCAATCAATTGCATTGGATTTGGAATTGTTTGAAAATGCTTATTTGGCTCCTGTTGTTCATAAACAGATAATAAGTGCTTTAAAGATGAATTTCTCTACAAGGCTATTTTCTGAATCCACATTGGATATCATATCCTCTGGAGAAGCTATTTCAAAGCTTGACAAGAAATTCCAGGATGCATTATTGAAGCTTCAAATTGACTTTTTAAGATGTGACTGCTATGAAAGACCATTTTGTGAATGCCTGCAGAGAGGAATTTCCTATTATATCATCAATCAAAGATTGAATGGAAAGGATCCTATTGACATTTCCAAATCATTGCTTAAGGAATATCAAATTCAAACATATCCTGGAGACATTTTCTCATGGTTGGATGCTTATGTGAGGAATTTGGATGCAATAAGAAGAATTGCAAGGGCATTTGGAGAAAAGGACATAGTTGAAAGTTCCGAAAAACTGATGAAGATTGTTGAATCTGGAAAGTAAAAAATAGAAAGAATAGTTAAAATAGAAAGAATAGTTAAAATAGGAAGAATAGTTAAAATAGAATAAATAGTTAAAATAGAGTAAAATAGTTTAAAATAAAGAAAAAACAGATAAAAAAGAGTGTGGATAATTAAAATTATTATCCATCATTAATAAACATTCTTAAAATTCTTGCAAGGAAATCTGGATTGTCATCAGAGCTTGAGCTGGAATAATAGCTTGAGCTTGAAGATGAATCTGAATTGAATATCTTATTGTATGCCTTATCTATCAGTTCACCGAATCCATTTCCATCATCATCAGAACTTTTATAATTATTTTTATTGTCATCTGAGTCTAAAAATGAGAAGAAGCCATTATCTTCAGAGCTGTCTAAATAACCATTATTGTTTTTATCCTGATTATCATCAATACTCGCTACAACCCAATCAGATAGACCACCAGTCATAGAATAAACTGCACTGCTGCAAACAAAAGCAATTAAAGCTATTACAACATAAACTAAAAATTTTGCTTTCTTATCTTCCATGATCTCACCTCATTGATTTAATTAAATATGATTATCAAAAATAATATTAAATCATTTAAACATATAAATTTATATATTGATAATATAAAATATTTTCTAATAGAGATATAAATGTTTTTCTAATTCTCAATAGATTTAATGAATGATACCATGAAGACAATAGCAAAACCCTTTCAGACATCAATAGATATCAAAAAATCTCAATTCATTTGCAGATTGTTTCCTGCACAGAATGAAAAGGAAGCAAAGGAGATAATAAAAGAGATATCTGAAGAATACAAGGATGCCACACATAACTGCACCGCTTATGTAGTCAGTGATGGAGAGGGATTCGATGATGATGGGGAACCTGGTGGAACTGCAGGAAGACCTATGCTTAATGTATTGAAGAAGAACGAAATGGAAAACATTGTAGCTATTGTAACAAGGTATTTTGGTGGAATCAAGCTTGGAGCGGGAGGTTTGGTTCGTGCATACAGTAAATCTGTTCTTGAGACTCTTTCTGTTGCAGAAATAGTGGATATGGAACTTTATGAAATATTCAGGTTCACCTTTGAATATCAGGACATCAAGACTATTGACAGCGAATTGAGGTCAAAGAGATTAGCTATTGTGGAAAAGCAGTATGAAGCTCAAGTGATTTATTTTGTAGCATCCAAAAATGTGGATATGGTAAACAATATTCAGGAAAAATTAGCTAATTCTGTGAAAATTGAGCATTTAGGAAGCAGATTTCTTGAAAAATTGGATTAGATGAATTTTTCTTAAACTATTTTTTTATTCACTTAAAATTTTTAAATTTTAAATGTCTTAAATCGCTCTTTTTTATCTAATTCAAAATGTAAGCAAGTAATTACTTGCACAAAATTATATATGTGCTTATTTTAAAATTATTATATGTTAGCAAGGTATTACTTGCAAAAAAACATTCGTACTATCTTTTTTAGATATAATGAATGTTATTAAAGAATAACTAGAATCTTTTGGGTGAATGAGGTATTATTCACAGTCATGATTTCATTTTTGTAAATAATTTAATGATTAAATTTATTAAAATTATAATTCATTTAATTGGTTAAATCTATTGCAATTCTAATATATTTAATGATTAAATTATTTTCTATTTTATAAATGATCTATTTTAAATCTTTTTTTCAACTTTGAGATTTTAATAATCAATTGCAGAACTCATATTAT
>NZ_JAZNIB010000059.1:0-9981 GCF_045577275.1 Methanobrevibacter sp. | reverse complement strand
AGAAAAAGATTAAAAACAAATTAAGAAGCTTAATACTCCCATAAATGAAAAAAGTTTTGGTCAAGGTTTTTTAGTCGGAGACTAAAAAAGCTTGGAAAAAGTTTTGGTCAAGGTTTTTTGGTCGAAGACCAAAAAAGCTTGGAAAAGCTTGAATTACATCATGCCTTGACCTTGAAGTTTTTGCATCAATTGTTCAGCTTGAGGAGAAAGCTGTGCTACAATATTAGTAATTTGTTGCAAGTCTGCAAATAATTTGTCAAGGGTATTTTCAAGCTCTTTTTTCTGTTCAGCAGTAGTTTGTTTAGCTTCTTCGAAAGTTTTAGTTACTGCTACACCAGAACCAAGACTCATAATAACTTTATTTTCATTTTTAATCTCTGCATTAATGAAGGAGCCAGCACCAAGAGGGACTAAAGTCTCAATGGTGTCTTTATCACTAATATCATCTAATGTAGATTCTAAAATTTTAATTTCAGCAAGTGAAGCTTGAACTGCATCAATTTGGTTTTGATATAACTCAGATTGAGATTTGTAAACTTCAAGTTGAGCTAAAATTTGTTGTAATTTTTGCTGGTCTTCCATTTTAACACCTAAAGATTAGATTATCATTTAAAGAATTGCTTTTACAATAGGATCTACAACTTCATCCTCAGCAATTTCTTCAATAGAGTCTATTTTAATTTGGTTTCTTTTAATTCCATGTTTGCTTCCAAAGATGGAATAAAGTTTTTCATAAATGTCTTCTTCTTTGATAGCTTTTAACTCTTTAGTGAAAACTTGGGTTTCACTACCCATTACAAAACTACCTTTAATTCTATAAATTTTTGTTAACATAAGAATCCCTTCCTAATAATACTATAATTAATCATCTGACCTATAATTGAATATTAATGAAAATAATCAATTAACACAACATATCCTTAAACTATGATGAAATTAAAAATCACCGAAATCCAAGAAACCTAAAGCTTCTTCGATTCTAGCCATTTCAGGACCGGTGGTATGTTCTCCAACCATAACTCCATTAGAGTTAGCGATACCACATGCACCTACAAGAGGCATACCTTTGCATACGGTTCCGATATTTCCTTCAACCTTAAAGAACTCTTCAACATGATCAAGTTCATCGGATAAGGTATCTCTATGCAAGAGAGCACCTTTATTGGTAACTATACTTGCTGAACCGACAATCTTGGAATCAGCAAATTGATATATTTCCACAGGAACCTTTAAGGTATCTTCAATGACTTTGATAGTTTCTTCCTTAATGTTTGGACCTGCCATAGCACCATAATCGTTTACTGCAAGGATATTTCCAACTGCAGTGTATTTTCCAGGGAGTCTTGCAACATTAAGCCCTGCATCCTCCAAAAGTTCTATTTCCCTATCGGTTGTGTGTGGGGAAACAACGAACCCGTTGGAATTTCCAGTAGCGAGAACTCCATTCAAGTTGCATCCTGCAATGGAAGTTCTTATTAAATCTACTTCAAGTGCTTCTTTCATCACAGATTCCATTTCAGTAGGAAGATTAAAAGGAACAATAGCTACTTCATCATTAACGGATATGTAAACTCCTAAATTAGGATTTCCAGTTAAATTTATTCTTTTAAGCATATTTTATTCCTTATATAAATTTTAATTTTTAATAGATTTAAAAGATGATTAAATATAGTCATAGCAAAATTAGTTTTCTGCTAAAGTTGCTTTAACAACACCTTCTTCATCTTTTACAGCGTTTACTTTTACTTTGGATGGAATTTTTTGAATTCCTCTTTCCCAAATAAATTCATTTATAGAAGCGTCAAGTTTAACTTCTTCAGCTTTCATATGTTTCATTAAAAAGTTTTGAACTTCTCTGATAGCTCTAGGAGCTCTGATAGTTCTTTTAACGTTTTTAACTTTTCTAAGTGGAATAACATAAGTTCTTTCTAATTCTTCTGCCATATTAAACACCCCTATATTTTGAGATCATTTCTTCTCCAATGTCTAGGTTTAGGTCTGTATCTTAATTTACGTTGAGTTTTAGAATAAGCCCAAATAGGGATTCTTCTGTTTTGTTTATTAGCTTTAGCCATTCTTAATTTTTTAGCTAATGGTTTATTTCTACTCATTTTTTCACCGCGAATATAATAAATTTGATATTTTGAAAAATAATTTAATTAATATTAATAATCATGGTAACAACTTAAATCCTGTTTGATTTACTTTTTTAGCCCAACAACATTAGTTTGATAATGTTCTGGGAAAATTTCAGATGAGTTTCCTCCTTTCTTATCAATCAATAAGCGGATTTCAACTTCATAGTCAGAACTTGTATCCTTATTGCTTTTCTCATGCTTCAATTCAAAAAGATTGCCTACAAGATATTTGATGGTTTTATAGCCAAAACTATCCAAATTCATATATTGGACCTCTTTTCTATCTTCCAAACTTCTGATTTGGTTTCTATTGAGTTTCGGAGTCTTGTCATCTCTTCTTGTACCGTCAGCAACAAGATCGTAATGATTTGCCACTTCTTCTACAACAGCTTCATGGAGATACTTTATTCCATCATTAGGAAATCCATCTTCCATAATCATATCCACAGCCTTTTCCAAAATGGAAATGTCCAAGTCCAAAACCTTATGTTTTAAGCCAATGGACTCTGCAGATTTTTGAGCCGGATGATATGAATCATAAACACCGAAATTGGCAGTGACAAGTTCAACATCAAAACCTAATTGATTGAGGATAATCCCCATCAATGAACTGTCTTTGCCACCACTATAAAGAACACAAGCTTTCATTTTATCAAAGTTGATATTTAGAAGTATTTGAAAACTAAAAGCCAATTATCTTCTTGTAATATGGATCTCTCTTTTTTGACCCATGAGATTTTTAAGCAAAACTTTAAGTTGTTCATCAGTTACTTTTCCTCTAAGAGAACCTGCTTGAGCTGATTGTAACAATTGAATTTCAATATTTTGAACAAGATCAGGTTTGGTTAATCTGAGATTATCCAATCTTCCACGAGCTTCAGGAGTCAAAATTTGCTTCATAGCTTGCTTTAACTGAGCTTCCATTTCTGCTTGTTGTTGTTGAGCAGCTTGCTGTTGTGCCAACTGTTGCTGAGCCAATTGCTGTGGGTCAGCATTCATAGCTGCTTGTTGTTGTAATTCAGCCATACGTCTTTTGCGTATTTCATCAAGTTCACTCATAATAAAAACCCCATTAATTTAAATTATTTTCATTGAATCAATCATTTAATAATCCTTTAAAAATATTCCAATGATCAATTCTAATTAATTCTACCTAATATTTTGAAAGTTCTGGAATATCTTTAATTAATTCAGCAGAAGTATTATCTAAGAAAGATCTACCTTCTGGAGTAATAATTCTTCCAGCATCGACTTTTTCTACGTAACCTGCATCTTCTAATTGATGTAAAGCTACTCGTACAATAGAGCCACTACCTTTTCTGAATTTTTCAGGGTTAACTCCTCTATCTTTTTTACCACCGTAGAAGGTTCTTAAACTTCTTACTCCAACTGGTCCATCAATATAAACTCTTCTTAAGATAGAAGCGCATCTTACATACCACCAGTCGATGTTTTCTGGTTTTCTTTCTTTGTGAACACCAGTTTTAACAAGTTTTGTCCATTCAGGGGCAACGATTTTATCATTATTATCTTTAAATTCATCTGCAACAGTATTAATTAATAACTCTGCAGGAACATCAAATACAGTTGTCATATAATTTTCTCCAATTAATATGTTTCTAATCCAGTTATCTTGACTCACCTAAGACTGGTGTCTGTAACTCTAAGTGAGTAATCTAATTGGATTGCTTTTTATAAATAACAGCAACATTCCCTCTAACGTCAATAAGTTGAGCCTTTGTGCCTTCAACAATGCTGCTAATTAAATCATCTTTATTTCTTGCTACATTTTTAGCAAAACGTAATTTGATAATAGGATTGGATTTTAACTGACGTTTAATCTCTTCAATAACATTGTCGTTAACACCAGCTTTTCCAATATTGATTGTCATAGCGGAACGAGCTTCATTCATAATCTCTTTTTTTGAAAGTGTAAGAGTCAATTTTAGCTCTCCTTTTAAACTTTTTTTCCCTGATGTAAGGAATTTTCATAATTTGGCCACACTCACCACAAAAAATATTAATTTCATTATTAATTAGCCGGACAGTGCAGTTATGGCCAGGAACTAAAAATTTGTAACAGCTTTTACAATATCTTCGTCCCCAAGCTTGAGGAATCTTTGTATTATACTTCTTTGAAATCTTTCGAGCAAGCTCAACATACCTATGAGATCTTTCAGGATGCTCTTTATATTCCTTTTCTGCACGATTAAAAAGAATATTCATCCTCTCTTGAGCTATCTCAATCATCCAATCGGGTCTTTTTCCTCTAGCCATAGATACTCCTCTCATACACAGTATAATCTCTTTAAAATAACTAATTGCCTAAATAAAAGTAGATTTTGATGAGAAATCAAATTTAAAGCAATGTAAAAATAAAGCAATTAAATAATATTCCTATAATATAATAGTACAAGAGGAATATTAAGATAAGATATGTTTTTTATTATATAAAAAGGTTTTCTATAATATATTATAATATAATAAAAATTTATAAAAAAAAGTTATAAATTTATAGCCTACTTACGTTTTTTCTTAGGGGCTGGAAGTTCATCATACATAGCTTCCAAAAGATCTGATAGAAACTCCCTATCATCAACATCATCAATGAGCAACATTTCCTTTGCACCTTCATAGGGCAATTCCATATCTGCATCGGGCATCATCTCCAATGCTGTTTTCACTGGTTTGACAAGAAAACGGTCATCGTAAATGCCACCAACAATCTTACCACGATAGTAGATGATGTATTCTCCCATCATTGCACGATAGGATATATCCTCTAAATCAGATTAGTTGTTCCAGTACAAATTCCAGATATTCTCTGCTTGATGCCATCAAATCACTTTAATCTTCAATTTAAATGTGGGTTCATTGAGTTTTCAATATTTCATAAGTTATTCATTGATTTAAAAGCCATTCCATGTAATCGATTGAACCAATAGGACATTCAATATTACCACTTGCAATAGCTAATATCAAATCACGTATCTCTTCAATTGATTTGTCACTAGCATCTATTTCACTGACTTCATCACCATAAATCTCATAAGCTTCAGCAGAACAGACTGCAAGTGCCTCAGCTTCCAAGTTTTCTTGAATCTTAGATGCGGAATAATTCCTTTCTTCAAGTCTGTCTTTAAGAATGCTTGGGTTTAAACGAAGAACAATCATCTTATCTGCACCTTCACAAAGGTGAGACAAGTGACCTTCCACTATAAGAACGTCATTGCTGTTTTGATCAATTTCCTTATTCAAACATTCATTCAATCCATCAATGTCAATGATTTTATAAAACTTATCTGGGTCTTCACCTAAAACCAACTCATTTTCAATGGCGAAATCATTGATTTTTATAAGCTTTGAATCGAATTCATTATCTAACAAATAATCATTTAAGTTTGCAGCAACAGTTGTTTTGCCAGTGCATGGAGTGCCTGATATGAAAATAACTGTATCCTTTGACAAATCGTTTAAAATAGACATATTAACACTTATGTTTTTTCTATATTTTATCTAAAAAAATTAAAAAAATAAAATAGGATTATTTTTTAAGAATGATACGCAAGACGTCTTCGTCTTCCAAAACATGGTCTGGACCTACCTTTTGACCTGGGAATTTAACTGAAGTTCCCCAAATCTTAGCATGCCTAAAGTTTTTAACGAACTCTCTGTGAAGTTTCTCACATGCATCAATAACTGTAGAACCTCTTCTTATAACCAAAGGATCTTCCATATCTGCTTTTCTACCTTGCGGTTTCAAGTAAACCCTTATTAAATCCACGCGATCAAATATCTCTTCCTTAAGTGCATCAATATTGAGTTTCTTATCTGCGGAAATAGGTATGAATTCAGGAATTTCCTTTTGAAGTTCCTTTAAGTAATCAAGGTCAACCAAGTCCACCTTATTCAATAGAATCATCATAGGAACATATGACTTATTATCTTCAATCACATCAATGAATTGGTCGATTGTGACATCATCCCTAAACAATACATCTGCATTGTGAATTCCATACTCATTAATAATTGATCTGATGGTTTTCTCATCTAAATAAGTCAAAGGAACTGTTGTTGAGACATTGACTCCACCTTTACGTGTCTTTTTAATTTTAACGTCAGGTTTTGTTTGATTTGGTCTTACACCTACATTATCAAGCTCTTTTAAGATAACATTTAAATGCTGTGGATTTAGAGTGTCCAATACTACAATAATCAAGTCAGCGGTTCTTGCCACTGACAAAATCTCCTTACCTCTACCTTTACCTCCAGCAGCACCAGTAATGATTCCAGGAATGTCAAAAATTTGAATTTGAGCATTATTGTATTCCATAACACCAGGAATGATTTCCAAAGTAGTGAATTGATAAGCTCCAACTTTACTTTCAGCATTGGTCAATTCATTAAGCAAGGTAGATTTACCTACAGATGGAAAACCTACTAAAACAGCCGTAGCATCTCCACTTTTCTTGATGTGGAATCCTTCACCTTTAGATCCACCGCTACTCCTTTTGATTTGTTCTTCCTTAAGTTTAGAAATTTTTGCCTTTAATTTACCAATGTGATGAGAAGTAGCCTTATTATAAGGTGTTTTTTGAATTTCCTCTTCAATAGCTTTTATTTTTTCTTCTATAGACATAAACTCCCCATAAAATAATTTATTACGAAATAAGAATTGATTTTAAAACATTTTGTTAAAAATGTGTTTTTAAAATGTATAATATTTTATTATAATATAAATTTTGTATTATTAACATATAAAATATGCGGTAAAAATAGAAATGATTTTAAAAAATAATCGCATTTAGAATAAAAAATACTTGAAATTAAAAAAAAATAAAAAAAAGAAAAGAAAAGTTATAGGAATTATAAGAAAAACTAATGGACAGTTTAACTTACAAACCATAACCTAATTTTAATTTTGCACATAATTTAACTTATGCATCTCTGTCGTTATCCAAGCTATAGAACTTGAGATTATTTGACGGTCCAAACAGAAACTCCATCTTGCATGTTACATAATTCAAAGGAATCTTGACCTATACCACCTAAGAGGAACAATCTGGTAAAGACTGAGTCTTTAAGTTTATTGTCCATTAATATAGCAGTATAATCATCTCCAGATCCTAAGAGGTATATTGTATAGTTTCCGTTTTTATCCAAGGTTGTATTACTAGTTAAGTAACCGTCTTCAATACAAATAAGGTTACTTGCTTTGAGAGGGTTGTATTCAGAACCGTTCAAGTCAACTTTAGTACCGTTCTTTTCCCAATAAGCACTCATTTGAGCGGTAGTGCTAGTGTTGATACTAGTGTTGGTTACTTTGGATCCTCTTTTAACTTCAGCATTGTATAAGATGCCTCCGTCACTTAAAACTGTAATATTACCTTCGGAATTAGGATTGATTTTAACATAATCTGAAGCCATGTAGTATTGATAGTTTGTACTGTTCAAAGTATCAAAGTTCCATGAACCGAAGTAAGACCACCATCCAGCTTTTCCAATCATATCTGAACTTAAAACGAATGAGACATTATTTGGATTGGATGGGTGTGATTGTTTTACAACAGCACTAGCTTGTTTGTCTGTTAAATTATAATCTTTGATTAATGTTGATTTAGCATCTTCTCTACTCTTACCTAAGGTTTTGTCCAATGCATCAACAGCAGTTACATTACTTCCTGTGTAATTGCATAATAATTCAGAAGCATTACTACCAGTAGTACCCAACATCTGTAAGATTCCTTTAGATTGGGCTATATCTGATGTAGCCAATGCCTTACCTACCCAGTATGCGCGGTCTCCTGACTGAGAACCACCGTCGAAGGAAGTTGGGTGGTCAGAAGCAATCTGGAATAGGTAACCGAAGTCCCACCAGGAAATGATAACTGTATCATTAGTAGAATTTTCTTTAACATAGTCCATTGCGTTCCACATAGGGTCACTTGAACCTGGAACAGTAGCTGCTGTAGTTTGGAAAGCACCACAAACAGTTGGAGATACTAAAGCTAAAGTAATTAAGACAACAACAAGTGCTCTTTTAAGAGAGATGTCAGAATCCTTGATGGATTTTCTAGCATAGATCAATACAGCGGAAATAACTGCAAGAACAATGAATACAGCTATACCTATCATCCTAGCATTATCAAGACCATAAACGATTTGGGTAATTGGGAATGCAATTAGGAAAGCAGATATAAGAGCTATCAATAATAAAACCTTATCATCATCAACATTGGATTTGACATAATCAACAGCATATCCTACAAAAATACCTGCACAAATACCCATCGGTACAACTAATACCTGAATAAACCTAGTACCTTGAGTTACTGCTGCTGCAGAAGCAAGGATCCATACAAAGAATAAACATAAGTAAAGTACATTTAAACGTTTACTTTTATTGATTTCATCATTTGAACCGAAAGATCCAATATCCTTAAGTGAAATTCTGAATTTTTCTTGTTCTTTTCTTACGGAAGTAGCTTGACGTTTAGATTTGTGTGGTTTGGAAAGGTCAGTCTTGATCTTAACAGATCTTAATCTAAGCAATCTTTGGATAAATGTGTATAACACCATTAAAACACCGAAGAAAGCGACTATTCCACCAACCCCGTTTATAACACCATTGGTATTAGCCAAGAATGAACCTGGAAGTCCACCATATAAAAGGTTTGGTTTCTGCATCTCTGCAACGGATACAAATACGTTAGGCCATACATCATGTGATGCAGTTAAAAGTGAGAAACCACCGGTAAGACCAGAGATAGCATTAAAAATACCGTCAATTCCAACAGTGAATAAAAGTCCGACAAGACCTAATACTATAACTAAAATTGTTGGGAACAATTCTTTTTGATTGATCAACCAACTTAATTTATTATCATAATTTTTAAATGGTTCTAAAACAGGGATATCCAGATAGAAGCATAAAATGAAGAATGCTATCATAACCAATATCATTACTGCAGGGTAGAACATGAACCCAGTCCATGAAAGGGAATAGATTCCAATAGTGAAAACAGATAATAATGCGAAAATAATCCTATGAACCAACTTATCGCTTTTTACCGCTTCAATGAAGAAGAGTATAAAGAATAAAGGTAAGGTTACGTTGAACATATCTGTATCGAAAAATCCTGCAAATGTGTGTGAAATATAGTTAGGACCTAATGCTACTATCAAAGCAGCTGCAATTGCACCATAATCATTGGTAATTCTTCTTGTGAAGATATAAACTGGAATTACTGCAAAGGATGAAATGAGTGCACCAGTCCAGAATGCAACTTCTTTAAGGGACATTTCCTGGAACATATTTACTATTCCATGCAGGAAAGAGGTTACATATGCAATCATAGGCTGATAGGAACCTACATCCCGCCCAGAAGGATAGTATGAATGCATATCCCAACCGGAACCATTTACTAAAGTATCACCAAAATATCCATGATCCATATAATCTTGAGTCATCCTTAAGTTAAAGTATGAGTCCATTTCACTGAAATAAGGAAGACCATTAGCATCAATATAATTTGATTTAAGTTCATTAGGAACTCCGCCAATATCTCCAGCTTGAGCTCTAAGACCAAAAACTAAAACAAATAATATTGCTATGATAACCACAGATTTCAATATTGTTTTAACTTTCTGATTTTCCATATAAAATCCTCGTACATTAATATTCGAATATTTAATTTATAGTCCATACAATCATCCTATGAAAAGGTAATCATTAGAAATCCTTTCAATCAGCATAAAATACCTGATTTTTGAAATTTCATATAAGCGCTTACAATACCTTAATTCATAAAACAATGCTGTACGACTTGTAATAACAATATTT
>NZ_JAZNIB010000058.1:0-1567 GCF_045577275.1 Methanobrevibacter sp. | reverse complement strand
ATTTATGAGAAATTTTGGCAAGATAGCAATGATTTTTTTTCTACTTATGATCGTAAATGCATGTTCCCAACAAGAAATACCCAATGCGAAGAATTGGAAGGTAAATGATTTTACCTTTACTGACCAAAATGAAAATAACCTAACAAAAGGTGATTTAGAAGGAAAAGTGTGGATTGCTGACTTTATATTTACCAATTGTAATACGGTCTGTTTGCCAATGACTTCTAATATGAAAAAGCTTCAGGATAAGATATCAGAAGAGGGTCTTGAAGATGTACAGATTGTATCCTTTAGTGTGGATCCTGAGTTTGATAATCCTGCTGTATTAAAAAAATATGGCGAAAGCTTTCAGGCGGATTTTGACAATTGGAGCTTTTTGACGGGGTATGACCAGGAAACAATTGAAAGCTTGGCGAAAGATAGCTTTAAATTATTGGTCTCCAAACCGGCTGAAGGAGATCAGGTCATTCATGGAACCAGTTTTTCACTGGTCAATCAAGACGGAATAGTCGTTCAGCAATATTCTGGACTTGAAGATATACCATTCGATGATATTATAAAGCATATAAAAATACTACAGTCAAATTAGGGGGCAGGGAAACCTGTCCTTTTTTATATCATATTGATAATTGTTGTAAATATAATGAATATACTAAGAGTAATCTTTAGGCAGGTGACATCTTATGTTTTGGAAAACTTCGATTACGGTGATGCTGACTTTAATGCTTGCTGGGTGTAATTCATATCCATCTTTATTCGGAAAGCAAATGGAAGATCACTCAACTTCTTATCTAACAAAAGCAATAAAACGAGAAATCCCTGAGGATTTTTTCCCAACTAATATAAATATCGTATCTTTAGGGGACTCCTTGACACAGGGGGTCGGAGACAGCAGTGAAAGTGGTGGATACATTCCTTATTTAGTGTCTTATTTAGAGCAAAATAGAGGGATAAAAGAAGCTGAATTTAATAACCATGGTGTTCGTGGCAATCGAACAACGGATCTCTTAGAAAGGCTGAAAACACCACAATTAATGATGGATATCCAACAGGCAGATGCTATTGTGATTACAATTGGCGGAAATGATATCATGAAAGTGGTAAAAGACCAATTTACAAATTTAACGATGCAAGATTTTTATCTTGAAGCCAATCACTATGAAGAGCGATTAGAAGAGATTTTTAGTATAATTAGACAATATAATAAGGATGCGGATATTTATTTTGTCGGCTTGTACAATCCTTTTGGAAAATGGATTTCTGCTTTTCAGGAACTTGATATGATTATGGATGATTGGAATAGTATCAGTCAGGAAATCGTTACTAGGGATCCTAATGGATATTTTATACGGATTGATGATGCATTTTCAAATTCAGATGAAAATCTTTTATACAAAGAAGATTATTTTCATCCGAATGACAGGGGTTATGAAATCATTGCTTCGCGAATATATGACGAAATGAAAGAGCGTATTAAAGAAAATATAAAAAGTATGAGGATGGCCAATGAGGGGGAGAAGAATGGGGAGAATCTTCAATAAAAATAATAAGTGGAAGCTGCTTTTTT
>NZ_JAZNIB010000057.1:0-2585 GCF_045577275.1 Methanobrevibacter sp. | reverse complement strand
GCAGATTGGACCTGGAACCTCTTCAACCATGTCAAAGTAAAAGTCCCTTAAATTGTTTTTATAGTTGTCCAAATCGTATGTAAAGAATAGCATAGGCCTTTTGAGGATGGAGTAGTCGAACATAACTGATGAATAGTCTGTAATCATCATATCAGAAATCAAGTAGAGTTCTTGAATGTCCCAGTCTGCATCACATTCTATAACGAAATTCTTGTATTTGCTCCAGTCTATATTTTCCTTTACTAAATAGTGGAATTTGACGATAAGTGCATATTCATCACTCAATTCATTGTACATCTTGTCGAAATCCATTTCTGTAGCAAACTTGTACTCCCCTTTTTGATAGTATTCATTGTCTCTCCATGTAGGGGCATAAAGAATGATTTTCTTGTCTTTAGGAATCTTGAGCCTTGTCTTTATCTCATCGATATCCTCTGGATTGTTCTTGTTTGTCAGGATGTCATTTCTAGGATATCCTATCTCAAGCATTTCACCCTTGAAGTCAAATGCCCTTCTGAAGATTTCAGATGAGTATTCATTTTGTGAAATAAGGTATTGCCAGACTTTTGTATTGTCTGTGAATTCCTTATGATAGGCTTCGATGTCTTGATTTCCGCTCATGTCAATGTAGTCCATATCCAAACCAAGTTTTTTAAGTGGAGTTCCATGCCATGTCTGGATGTATTTGGTGTTCTTGTTTTTCCTTAGGTAGTATAGATGTCTGGAATCGATGATCCAAGCTCCGCTTCTGAGGCTGTAGTATAGGAATCTGAAAAATGACCTCTTGACCTTTTTTGGATTTCCTGGAATCTTTGTGCTTGTATGAACCAATGACCATACACAGGTCATCTCATCATCAAGGCCTTGATTTAGTATTTCCTCATAGACATATCTAGGGTTTCCGGTATAGTTACGGCCATTGCTTGATTCAAAGAATATTATGTTTTTGTTTGGAGGGATAATATATGATCCAACTACATAGAGTGCCCTTGCAGAGTATTTGGCAGATATGTAGATTATATCCTTGATGAGCTTTTTCACATTTACCATATTATCCCTTTAAGTTCTAAATCAATATTCAAAATCTTCTTTATTGTATATATTTATCCTTCCAATTCCTTTACAAGCAATTGAGCGTTTTCCCAATCGGTGTGGTCATCGATTTCTGTCCATTTAAGGCCGTTTGTCAAGACAAAGTCGATGGTTTTGATTTTGCTTAAGTCCTTGTATGCAAAGTCATAATAGTTTTGAGGATCTTCTTCAATCAATCTTTCCAAGATTCTGTTGAATTCTGCAACGTCATCGCTTACAACTTTGGAGACTCCAATGAATTCTCCAGTGGAGGATGGAATGTCCAATCCTTTTCCGATTGAGTTGATTTTACCGTTAGCTATTGTTTTGTCTTCATTGAATGATTCGTCGTCAATGATCAATTTGAAGGATTCCTCATTAAGTTCCTTGAAGTTGTCTACAATCATTCCAGTGTTAGCTGAAGCAGCTAATCTTGTGACGATTTCAGGGTCTACGACATTGTCTCCATTGACTAAAATGAAGTCATCCAAGTCATTTTCTTCTATGTATTTGCTTGCAAGGTAGGTTGATACGGAAGTGTTTGTAACATCATACTTTTCGTTTGCAATTGTTTTAATTTCAATATCATACTTTTCAGCTATTTCAGGGCATAGGTCAATTACCTTATCCTTGTTGTATCCTACAATGACTATATATTTTTCAATACCTGCGTTAATGCAGTTTTTTATCATTCTTTCAAGCAAGGTAGTTTCATTGATTTTAAGCAATGCCTTAGGAATTTCCTTGGTAAGCGGCATTAATCTAGTTCCCATTCCAGCTGCCAATATTACGCCAATCATTTTATCACACTTTTTTAATCATAATTTTTTTAGTTTAATTTTAGTTAAATTTCAATAATAAATTTTAATCATTATTCTTCAATATTCTCCCACAATGTTTTGAATGCTATTTTTGGAGGTGTTTGCTTAACGATCACATCATAAACAAAGTCCACAATAACACTGTTGGTCTCATTCTTGTCGCAGATGTCCTTAATGGCCATGATTGAGTTCTTTCCTTCAAATACGATACCGCTTGCCTTTTCATCCACGATTATCCTTTGCCCATAAAGCATTCCAAGGGTATGGTTTCTACTTTCAGTTGATGTGGATGTGAGTACAAGGTCTCCAAATCCGCAGTATTGGCCTGCAGTGGCTACATCTCCACCGATAGCCTCAATTATTCGTCCGGTATCTTCGAAACCTTTTGTCAAAACACCATATCTTGCGTTTTCATTTATGTTCATACCTTCACAGATACCATTGGCTATTGCATTGATGTTCTTGATGACACCGCATATCTCAAGACCGATTACATCATCAAGAATCTTCACCTTGAATTGAGGGGTGGACAATACCTTTTTGACTTTCATTGCATTTTCTCTGCTTTTGGATGCAATGTTTGACACTGTTGCAAGACTCAAAACGATTTCAGATGCAAAATTAGGCCCTGACAATGCAACATAATTCTCATCAAAGTATTCTTCTATCAAAGCGCCCATTGTCTTTAGGGAA
>NZ_JAZNIB010000056.1:0-1740 GCF_045577275.1 Methanobrevibacter sp. | reverse complement strand
CCTTGAAATACTTGTCTCCTGCAAACCTGATCTTCACAGTGTATTTCCCATTTTTAAGATTGACAAGCAAATTGACTCTTCCGTTCTTATCGGTTGCTCCCTTATATGTTTTGCCATTGAGAACAATAGTTATATTTCTGCCTGCAATTGTCTTATTTTTGGAATCCTTAAGAGTAATGACCAGTTTTTTGCTGTCCTTATAATATTTAATCATATTGCTTGCCACTATCTTAGTGGAAAGCTTTACAGTCTTATTAACATTATTATCCATGGAATTTGATCCGTTGGTTCCATTGTCATTAGGAAGAACAACCAATTTGCTGTAAGTGTTGCTTGCAAATAATACATCAGTTCCTCTGAAAGTGGAATTGATATCATATGAGCCTGGATTAAGATTGATAATCAAATTGGCATTTCCATTCTTATCAGTTATATTGGAATACTCCTTATTATTGAGATTGAAGTAGATTCTTTGACCTGCAATTGGGTTTCCAAGCTTGTCCAATAAGCTTACTGTATAGAATCCACCTTTTCCTTTCAATACATAATAAACTGAGGAATTCAAGAAAGTTGTTGCTGCATTCTCACTGACAACAGTCAAAGTTGAAGTGATGTTTGAATACTGATAATCATTATCTCCCGCAAAGTAAGCAGTCACTATATATGATCCGATAGTGAAATCATAATCTAGATGAGCGACTCCATCATTATTGGTTCTGATTGTATAATTTGTGCCGTTGACGTTGACAATGATGTTTCTGTGAACCAAACTTTCATTATTTATGCCAGTTAAAATGACTTCATAATAACCTTTTGATCTGTAGATTTCAGAACTGTTAAGTCTTAAAACTGATGGGTACTTATAATCCGCATCTACAACATATAGGTTTGAACTTAATTCAGAAGATGTGTAATTGATGTTTCCTTTAAATTTAGAAACAATTGTATAATTTCCATAAGCCAGATTGATTTCCAAACGAGCTTCACCATTTGAATCAGTCATGCGAGAGTAGGATTTGCCGTTTACAGTTATGTTGATTGATTCACCTGCAATTGGATTTCCATTGCTGTCTAAAAGCCTTACATTGTAATAGCCAGATTCTTTAATGATGATATTTTGGTTTGCATCTAATCTTGATTGCTCACCATAAACAGTGAGATTAGTGAGCAAGCTGCAATTTTCATACCATTTGTCACCATCAAATACTGTAAATAATGTGTATTGACCTACTGGAAGGTTAATTTTTAATCGGGATATGCTTGACTGATTGGTAAATGCATAGAACACAGCAACTGCATCATTGATAGCTGTATCCAAATTAGAAATATCTCCAGATAAAACATAATAAGTTATCTTATTGTTAGGTAAAACTTTCAAATCATCTGTAGTCAATATGACAGTCAAATAGCTGTCATTCTTTAAGACTTCAAGAGAAGATTGTCCAAACAACAGGGTATGTGATTTTGTAAGATTTAAAGTGTAAACCTTATAGTCCTCTCGATACCATTTGTTTCCTGCATAAGAACAGTTTATTTGATAAACACCTGCCCCCAATTCAAGAGGAATGGAGAAGATTCCATTTTCATCGGTTACAACAGTGTAATTTTTAGAGAACCCCATACCATCTAAATTGCCTAATTCATGAGTCTGAACATTAACTCTAATGGTTAAATTGGATAAATTGTTATTATAGAAATCCCTTAATTGCGCTATGAAATTGTTATCAGGACCAGTGACAT
>NZ_JAZNIB010000055.1:0-2564 GCF_045577275.1 Methanobrevibacter sp. | reverse complement strand
TATCATTTTATCTATTTTATCTAGTCTTTTTTCTATTTGTTAGGATTTTCTAATTAATTCTTTTTTCTCTTTAAAATTCTTATTCTAAAATTTTTCAAAATATTTATTAATTGATTTTAATAAAAAGAATATTAATTAATTATAAAATCTTATTAAATATAATCGGATTGATAAAATAATTTAGCATAATTTTCAAGCTTATTTCGGAGATGTTTTTTATGAGAATAGTCAAAGAGTTAGTCGGTAAAGAAGTATTAGGCAATGATGTAATGATTATGGGTAAGGTTGTAGATGTTGATTTTGATTTCGATGAAGAAAAGGTTGAATCCATAATCGTCAGCAAAGGAGGAATCCAAGAAACTTTAAACATCAGCAAAAGTGAATTGGTAATTCCTTTGGATATGGTTCATAAAATTGGTGATAAAATAATCTTAAAAGATGTCTTCGATGAAGATTTCTCCCAATTGGAAGAAGAAATTGAGGATTTAAAAAGTCAATTATAATTTTTTAATTATTAGTGTATAGATTATGGGATGAGTTTATGGTTTCAAAAGAATATCTGATAGAAATATTGAAAGAAAATAAGGTATTTGAAGAAGGTGAATTCACACTTGCTTCAGGTAAAAAAAGCAATTATTATGTTAATATGAAAAGGGCTATTACAGAACCTGAAATTTTATCCACAATAGCTCAATTGATCAATGAAAAAATTGATGATGACATTGACAAGATTGCAGGTCCTGCTTTAGGTGCTGTTCCTATTGCAACTGCAGTTTCACTTGAATCAAAAAAGCCTCTCCTTATGATTAGAAAAGAGAAAAAAGGTTACGGAACTTCAAAATTGATTGAAGGAACTTTGATTGAAGGGGATAATGTAATTCTTGTTGAGGATGTTACAACTACTGGAGGTTCACTATTAAAAGCAATTAATGCAATAGTTGATAATGGTGGAGTAGTTAAAAAAGCATTTGTTGTTGTGGACAGAGAAGAAGGTGCAATGGAGACCTTTGCAAATGAAGGAATCACACTTGAACCTTTAATTTCCGTAAGCGAATTTTTCGAATAATTGATTTTAGAAAATAATTGATTTGGGAATATTATGAAAAGAATGAATAAGTATTTTATTTTTGCAATTTTCATCATTTTGATGATTGCCATTGGTTCTGTTTGCGCAGTATCTGAAGATGTTTCTATTTCTAGTTCAAATAGTTTGAATGATGATTCAGATGATGATTTTGAGTTAGATGGAGATGATGATGCAGATTCTGATGAGGATTATGAAGATGGCGAGGATGATTCTGATTTAGATGATGATCCTGATGATTATGGGGATGATGAGGATGATTCTGATGATTTTGATGATGATGAGGATGATTCTGATGATTTTGAGGATGATGAGGATGATTCTGATGATTTTGATGATGATGAGGATGATTCTGATGAGGATTATGAAGACGATGAAGACTTTGAGGATGATGAGGATTATGGAGATGGTGAAGGATTTGATGGATCTTCTGGAGAGGGATTCACATTTTTTGCTTTAGGTGCTGCTTTAGGAGATAAAAGTATGAATTCCAATGATTTATCTGGTGCAAATGATAATTCTCAAGATAGTTCTCAAGGTGGTTCTCAGAATAATTCTCAAGAAGATTCTCTAAAAAATGTGGATTTAAGTCATCAGGCAGGAAATCCAATTGCAATTTTATTGCTATCTTTATTATTTTTAATTGTAATTCCTTTAAGAAATAGATAAACTATTTCTTGGAATTTTCTTTTTTTTTTTTATTTTGTTCTATTTTATTCTATTCTGCTCTATTTTTTTATTTTTAATTTTAGCATATTATTTTGTTGCATGCTTTTTTAAATGGCCTAATTCATCAATGATGATTCCTAAACCGGTTTTTACAGCATTAGGAGACCCGGGCATTGCAAATATCATGGTTTTCTTATAGATTCCTGCAGTAGCTCTTGATAAAAGGGATCCTGCACCTAATTCCTCATATGAAATTGCTCTGAATATTTCTCCAAATCCTTTAATTTCCTTTTCGAAAAGAGGTTCTATTGTTTCAATGGTAATGTCTCTGGATTCAAGGCCGGTTCCACCAGTTGTTATGATGACTTCCACTCCTGAATCGATCATTTCTTCAATGGTGTTTCTTAAAGTGTCTATTTCATCAGGAATAATTGCATAAGCATCCACATCGTATTTTTTAGCCAATTCCTCTTTCAAGTATTTTCCTGACAAGTCTTTTTCTTCTCCTTCCTTATCATTTGAAAATCTGTCACTAAGTGTTATAACTCCACAGGATACTTTTATTGGTGCTTTCTTTTTATGTAATTCCATTGTTTCACTTTTCATAAAATTACCTCATTTTATTTTATTGATTTAATTTGATTAATTAATTTGCATTGATTTAATTTGCATTGATTTAATTTTTATTGTAATTGTTATTTTTATTTTTTATATCTTGTTTTTATATTAAATATCTTTTTTTAACTTAAATTTTAAAAAGTATTACTGAGAATAATATCATTAAGTTTATTTATATAAAATATAAATATAT
>NZ_JAZNIB010000054.1:0-2987 GCF_045577275.1 Methanobrevibacter sp. | reverse complement strand
GTTGTTCCATAGATTGCATGCAATGAAGGAAGTGAATACATCTTTTCACTATTGTACAATTCAAAGAAATCAGGTATAGGGATTCCTGCTGGGCATTCCTTTAGGCAATATCCGCAGTAACTGCAGTCTATTGCAATGAGTTCCTTGATTTCATTTGCCATTGAAAGCACGAATTCATTTTCCTCTTCGCTCATAGGTTCAAATGGCTTGAATACTTCACAGTTCTCTTTCATCTGTTCAAGGTTTCCTACACCACTTAAAACCACTTTGACGTTTTCATGGCTTGCTGCAAATCTTAATGCCGCTTCAACAAGTGTCATGCCCTCTTTTTCGAATTTTTCTTTAATGTCGTCAGGCAAATTGTAGAGGGTTCCACCTTTTATTGGTTCCATTACAATTACTTCCTTGCCGTATTTTTCACAGATTTCATAATTCTTTCTGGATTCGGTAAGTTTGCTTTCCCAATCGAGATAGTTCAATTGAAGTTGCACTACATCTATTGCATCACCATATTTTTCCAGGATCTCTTCAAGTAGATCTGATCTGTCATGGTAACTGATACCTATTTTCTTTGCTGTTCCTTCCTCTTTCATTCTTTTGATGTAATCAAAGGTATTGCAGTTTTCAGCTATTTGAAGGAATGCTTCATTGATGTTGTGGATTAGCAATACATCAAAGAAATCTGTTCCTAATCTTTCAAGCATTATATCAACGAATTTCTGATTGTCCGCTTCGTTAGTTAAAGCCCATGTAGGGATCTTGTCAGCTATCTTAAATGATTCTCTCGGATATCTTTCTACAAGTCCAATCTTTAAGGCAGCTTCTGAAGCACCATTGTGGTATGCATATGAGGTGTCAAAGTAGTTGAACCCTTGATCCATGTAATAGTCAATCATCTCTGTAACATCATCGTAATTTATGGAACTTGGATTGTTTTCATCTTCCAAATCCAATCTCATAGCTCCAAATCCAAACATAACATCGCTCATAATTGTCACCATTTTAATTAGATTATAATATTATCTTAAATTTTTAATATATTTTTAAAAATATTATATTTGATATAATATATAAATCTTTCCTAAGGAAACAGTTATCTAATGAAAATATTTAAATAGATTGAAAAACATAGTTTGTATAAGAGAAAAAGCTATAGTGTTTAAGAATTGGTGTAAATATGGAATTACCTAATCAGTTTATTAATGAAAATCCTGAAGATATTAGAATTTATCACTTTGTTGAGGAATTGGTAGGAAGCTTTAAAAATTACATTGATGATGAATTTGTAGATGAAGACATCAGTTTAGTTGAACTTCCTTTTTTACTCAGAATACGATTTTCTACTGAAGGAACTCAAAAGGAATTGGTGAATCTATTTAAGATCAGTGATGGTTACACTGCAAAGCTTCTAAGGCGTTTTGAAGTAGCCGGTCTTATCCAAAGAATTGAAGATCCCTCTAATAGACGTAGAAAATTAGTGAAATTAACTGATAAGGGCATTAAAAGAACCGATAAGATATTGAAATACATCGATTATTGGGAAGATACAGTAATGGATGGAATCGATGAGGATGAGAGAAAAGTCTTGAAAAAATCCTTATTGAAGTTGGTTCTAAACACTCAAAAGCTTTAATTTCCCCTTTTTCATTTTTTTTAAAACAAGTTTTCACATAAATTATTCTATCTTATACGAACTATTTTTTCCAAGATAAAAAAAGTGGAGATAAATCTCCACTAGCAGGAAAAAATCAATCTCATAGTGAGATTGATACACAAACACTTAATTGAATATAGTTTTTTTAAATATATAAATATTTTTATATTTAGAAGAAAAACCTTCTAGGCAAGACTAAAATGGATTAATTTAAATTACTTGGTATTTAATGATTATTGAAATCAATTAATTTTTATACAAAATGTAATGTGAATTCTATTTATTAAACTAATTATGTGTATTAGTTTTAAAATTTCATCCACCATAGAACCACCTCCTGTTTTTTAGTCAGGAGCATGTTTGTGTATTTTTTCCCCTGCTTGAAAAAATTTGTAGCCCTAGATAAACTATCCAATTTTAGAATTGCCCAATATTAGTTTAAAACTAATTATTTATTAATTTAACTAATTTTTGAATTTATTTTTTTAATTTAATATCAATTTACTAATATTAGGTCGATTTAACAGTTTTAATCAATTTTATGTAGTTAAATTAATATAATAATATTCTTAAAAAAATAGTTAATTACAATGCGAATTATTGTTTCTAAGATAAAAAAAGTGGAGGTAATTCTCCATAAAAATAAAAAAAGGTTGATAAATTTTTAAAAATTTATCAGCGTTTAGCAAATCTGATTTTGTTTGGTCCCATGACAATGCTCTTTTTCCAAAGCTCATCATTAGTCTCTGGGAAATCCTCTCTGAAATGTGCTCCTCTACTTTCTCTTCTGAGTATTGCAGATTTTACGATAAGGATACAGATTTCAACCATATTGATTACTTCAAGGGCAGTAAGGAGTGATTCATTGAATTGAGTTCTCTCATCAACATTGAGGTCTTTCAATTCATCCTTCATTTCAAGAAGTCTTTCAAGAGCGGACTTTAGGTTTTGCTCATTTCTTACAATTGACACTTTCTCCCACATCAATTGCTGAATTTCCTTCTTCATAGCTATTGGATCTACAGAACCTTCTTTCATCAATGACTCAATTCTGTCTTTCTCTTCTTCAACAGCTGTGAAATTGTATTGCATGTTAGTCAAATCACATGCAAGGGCAGCTGCAAATCCTGCTCTTTTACCGAACACTTGAGTGTCTGCCAATGCATTTCCACCGAGACGGTTAGCACCGTGAACTCCTCCACAGACTTCACCACAGGCAAATAGGTTTTCAACAGTGGATTGGCCGTCTTCATTGATTCTCACACCACCCATATGATGGTGTGCGGTAGGTGCAACTTCCATTGGCTCTTTCTTGATGTCTACGCCAATGTCT
>NZ_JAZNIB010000053.1:0-2212 GCF_045577275.1 Methanobrevibacter sp. | reverse complement strand
TAATAAACTATTTATTATAAAGATAATATAAATTAATTTATAAATTATATCAGTTAATTGTTATTTTAATTAATATTGGGATAACAATTAGATAATCTAACTTATGGGTTTTATTAAAATTATTAAATGATAGAATATTATTTCTTTTTGGAGGATTTTTGATGAATAAAAGTGATTTGAAAAGAGACCATTATATGTTGAAAGGTCCCCTTGCCAAGCAAGGTTATGACTGGTGGTGGCATTCTTTCACTGCTTACAATAAGGAAACCGGGGAACCAAGACCATTCTTTATAGAATACTTCGTTTGTAACCCTGATTTGGCTGAAGATGAACCTACCTTAGGCCAAGACCCTAAAAACATTGAAGCAGGAAAAAGACCATCTTACTGTATGTTAAAAGTCGGAGCATATGGAAAAGACCCTAAACAGATTCATAACTTCTATTCCATGAAAGACTTTGAATGTCCTGACGATAGATTGGACATTAAGATTGGAGAATACAGTTTAACTGAAACTCACATGACAGGTTACTGTAAAGTCACTGAAGATGAAGCACGTGATCATCCAGAATATATGTGTGATGCTGGAGAGATGAAATGGGACTTGGATATTGACAAGCAAATCACTTTTAATGTAGGTTATGGTGCTAACAGTTTCTTTAGAAAAATAAATGCTTTTGAAATGTTTTGGCACGCTGAAGGAATCAAGACTCAATATAGTGGAACCGTTGAATTGGATGGTGTTGAGTATGAAGTAATTCCTGAAAAATCCTTCGGATATGCAGATAAGAACTGGGGTGGAGACTTTACAAGCCCTTGGTTATGGATATCCTCATGTAATTTAACAAGTTTAATCACAGGCAAAAAGCTTAATAATTCCGCTTTTGAAGCTGGTGGTGGAAAACCTAAGGCATTCGGTATTTCCCTTCCTCGTAAGCTATTGATTGGATTCTATTATGAAGGAAAAATGTATGAGTACAACTTTGCAAGATTCTGGAATAATGTAAGAGTCGATTTCGGATTCAAGGAAGGAGAAGTAGATAACGAATGGTATATCAACTGCAGTAATTGGAACAGCAAACTTGAATTGAAACTATACTGTAAACGTGATGAAATGATGCTTTTCAATTATGAAGCTCCTACCGGTAAAAAACTTCACACCCGTCTTTGGAATGGTGGAAGTGGTTATGGTGAAATCAAATTGATGAAAAAAGATGGAACCCTAATCGACCACATAAAAATAGAAAATGCAGGTTGTGAATACGGAGAATATGATGATGACAGAACTCACAATGTTATAGATGATGTATAAATCATCTATGGCATTATTTTTTTATCATTCTATTTAATTAATTAATTTAAGTTTTATGATTCTAGTTAAAGAGTAGATATTATGTTGTTTTCAGATATGATTGCATTGATTATTGTTTATCTTTATGTTATTGTAGTCTTTATATTGGCGGAAAAGGTTTTAAAAAGCAAACCTGAAGTATCTCGTAAGTTTTTACACATTATGGTAGGTAATATGATCTTTGCCATGCCATTCTTCTCAGATCCATGGATCATGCTTTTATTCATTACTTTGCCGGTAACTGTTGCGCTCTTCTTCCTTACAGAATATTCACCTATTAAAATTAAGAACAGTGTCACTGAATCCGGACATGCATTAGGATTGTTCTTCTATGCATTGATTTGGTCAATCTTACTCTTGATTTACCCAATATTAATTGATCCTAACTTGCTTTGGATTGTAGCATTAGCTATTGTTCCTTTAGTATACGGTGATGGATTTGCAGCTCTTGTCGGTGGAAAATGGGGTAGAATCAAATACCACATATTCGGCGGAGAAAAGACACTTGCAGGTTCCCTTGCAATGCTTTCAGTAACTGCGGTGCTTTCCGTATTTGTTTGGGTATTCTACAGTGCAATGGGATACACCCTTCCAGAGCTTAACTTCTGGTACATTTTGATCATTTCTGCACTTGCAACTGTATGTGAAGCTATTAGTTATGGTGGTATCGATAACCTTACCGTACCTTCCGTAACCTCCATTTTGTACTTCTTGGTTGCAACTGTATTATAATGTTATCACTTATTGTGATAACTTTTCTTATTTTTTTAATTATTTTTATACTATTTTTATATTATTCTTATAATTATTTTTACATTATTTTCACATTATTCCTATACAAAACCTTATTTTGTTTTTATTTA
>NZ_JAZNIB010000052.1:0-7011 GCF_045577275.1 Methanobrevibacter sp. | reverse complement strand
CATAAAACACAAAAGCAATAGGAATCTCAACATCATCAACAGTGAATCCTTCAAAGATTGTCTCAATTTCAGCATTCATCATTTGAGATTTCCCTCCTCTTTGATGTATTTTTTCTGAGCTTTGAGCATTGCTCTCTCAATCTCTCTCTTGTGAAAAGATTTTCTCAAGAATGGATGCTTTGGATATTTCCTTTGATTTGAGCCATATTCAAACATATTTGCAACAAGCTCAATCGGTGTCTCCTCACCATCCTCATTGATGAAATATCCACCAAACCAGATGCCACAATTTCTCCCATTGTCAGATGGTGTTGTATAAACCTTTGTGAGATGCAATGTGTCTGGTCTCACTGTGGCTTTTCTCAATGTCTCAGGCATTCTGTTTCTGACATTCTCAAGCACAACCTCAGCACCAGCTTTTACCATGTCATCAATCATGTTGTCACAATTATTGAGCAATGTCTCAAATTGCCACATGACCTCCTTTGGAACATCAGCTCTGAAATGTGCCATCTCAATGTGTCACCTCTTTGCATTGGAGCTCCATCTCAATGAATGCCTCATCAACATTGTTGATGTATTCAATGGAATATTTCTTGCCCCTGAATAATACAAACATTTTTCTGTCAATTGCTGTTGTTGCTGGATAGCGAAAAACAAATCTTGTGAATGCTTTTTCAAAATCTGTGCCATTGGCAATCAATGTCATGCCTCTTGTTGTCTTTACCTCAGCAAAAGGCTGGAGCACAACAACAGGCTCATCATGAATGAATCCTTGAGCATCCTTTGTCTTTGTTTCTGACACAATTGTGATTCTATATTTGTATTTTCCAGCATCAATCATGAATCATCACTCCTGTGGCAACAGATTGATTGAATGCAAATTGAGAATGCTCTCAACAACATTGTTGATGTTTGATTTGTCAACATAATATGCTCTGTTGTCATACATAGATGAGCAAAGCACATATATGACAATGACCAAATCCTCATGAGCATCCATGCCCTCAGCATCCAGACCTGTGTATGACATCACAAATTGCTTTGCAACATTCAAAGCTGTTGTGAGCAAAGCTGTGTCCTCAGCTGTGACCTCTGGGATTCTAAGATAGTCAGTGACATCTGTCACTGTGATGTCACTGACCTTTGCAATCTCAGAATTAGCCATCTGATTCACCATCTTTGTCAGCCTTCTTTGAGGCCTTCTTGGATGTTGTCTTTGGCTTGGATTCATCAGCAAGCTCAATGACATAACCAGCTCTGATGAGGTCTTTTGCAACCTCAACATCCTTGATTTCTCTCTCATCTCCCTTTTTCATGGAGATGATGCCAGAAAATGATTTTGTTGCTTTATACATCAAAGCCATGTTGATGACCTCCTCTCAAATCAAGATGCTGACATAACAAGGGCACTGATTGCCTGAGCATTCTCAACCTTTGCATCAAAGGAAACCCAGCCAACAACACCCACAGCATGAGATGTTGCATATTTCTCTCTCAAGACCTGAATGTTTACATCCTCAGAGAATTTTGTTGCAAGACCTTTCATGTCTCCATAGTAAATTGCATTTACACCAGAGGCAATCTCAGGCATGTTGTCAGAAACATAAACAGGCTTGCCAAGTAATGTTGAGCCAAAAGGAGATGCAATGTCATCCTGTAAGAGATAACGGCCAACATCATCCTTGAGCAATCTCAGAGCTGTTCTTGTAGCTCTGGACATGATGAAAATTGCATCATTCTGGAATACATCTTTGACAGAATCCTTGAGCTCAATCACCTTGTCAGCTGTGATTGCTGATGTTGAGCCAGCAAGCACTGTCTGTGTGACAGAGCCAGCCAATCCCTTAACCTGATTGACATGAGATGTTGCATCAGGATTGCCACCATTGAGGCAAGCTCCCTCAATGAATCTTGCAATTGCAAGAGCCATTCTGTCAATGACAAATGCAACAAGGTCAAACTCAGAATTGTTGATGAGCTTTCTTGAGATAAGAGTGAGAGCACCAGCAAGATAATCCTTGAGAGTGATATTTGTGAAAGAGCCAACAGAAGATGTCAGGTCAACAAATTCCTCAGCCCAAGCAACAGTGATTGCTGTGCTGGATTCATCATAATAAGGGATTTCAAGATCACCCTTGAGAGAATACTTGCTTGATCTTTCAAGGATAGGGCAAATGTCATAAACCTTTGCAATGATCTTCTTTGCAATTGTGACAGGAATGACAGCACCATTTGCACCCTCTGTCATGTTGACAGCATCTCTGGTCTCAAGCACCTTGCCTCTGATATAAGCATCAAAGCTCCTTCTCTCAGCAAGCTCTCTCTGAGCATCATCAGCCTTTGCATCAGCACCAGCCTCAGCTCCAGCATCCTCTTTCTTCTCCATCTTGCCACCACAAGCTCTGGCATCATCAAGGTCACCCATCATCTCAAGCATGTCCTTGATCTTCTTGACATCATCTCTGATTTCAGCCAGCTCCTGTGCCTCAGCATCTGTGAGCTCTCTCTTTTCTGTTTCGGCAAGATTGATGATGGATTCAGCCTTCTTGATGAGGTCATTCTTTTTCTCAATCTGTGCCTTCATTGAATTAAATGCCATGATTCTTTCCTCCTTTTGTTTTTTATGCCTTCATCTCGGCAATCATAGCTTTATAACGAGTGAAATATTCACTTGTTACCTCATTTTTATTCTCAGGCTGGTCATCCTGAGCATCATTGTCTGGAGATGATTCTCTGATTTCAGCCAGAGCCTCATCAATTGCCTCATCCTGAGCATCTGTTTCCTCTTTGATGTCAACAGAATCAGCAAACATTGTCTCTCCCAGAATCATTTTCTCCTCATTGTCTCTGACAGCAACCAATGTGCCATCATATGCTGGTGTGTGGCTCTTGTTGAGCAAGGAGACCTCTCTCAAATCAATCTCATGGAGCTCCTTGATTGGCATGCCATCCTCAGCTGTGTCTCTGGATTCAATAGGAAAGAAACCAAATGACCAGCCAACAAGCCTCCCAGCTTTTGCATCAGCAATCACATCCTTGTCAAAGATGTCAGCCTCAGCTCTGAGACCAATTGCATCCTCCTCCAGCTTGAGATTGCCATCCTTGATGCCTCCCAAATCTCTGTCCTCTTTGTGATTCAAGAGAATCCTGACATCAGGAGCTCTCTTGAGAGCTTTCTTGAATGTGCCAGCACAAACTCTCTCTCTGAATGTTCCAAGCCTCTCTGTGATTGGCTTTGACAATCTCTCAACAGCATTGACATAACCCTCAATGTGAACATGGTCAGCTCTGATGATTATTTTCATGTCATTCCCTCCTCTCCATCTATGACAGAATCATCCTCCTCTGTCTTGATGGTGTCTGTGTTTGGTGTGTAGTATTCATGTGTCTCTGTGTTATAAAGGACAGAGCCCAAGCCCAAATCAACAATGTCAAGCCCTTCAATGTGATTCATGTTCTCCATTCTTCTCATCTCATTGATGGTCATGAATCCACATTCCTTTGCCAGCTTGTATGATTCATATCTTTCCTTGACATTGGCTCTGATGATCTCCTTGACATCCAGCTCAAAGAAATATTTGCCCTTTTCTTTTTCAAGCAACAGGTCTCTGTTGAGAGCTGTCTCAAAAGCCTTGACAACAGGATATATTGCCAGCTTGAATGTGAGATTGAAATCATTGTCAGATATGTGGAATAGGTCTTTGATTTGGTCAGCCAGATTTTTCACTGTCTCATTCAATTGCATCTCAACAGATGTGTTGGATGCCTCTCTGAAATCTATGCCATTATTGAGGACAACAACATTCTCCTCTGAATCTGTGCTGTATAAATTATTCCAAGCCTTTTTCAAGAGATTGATCTCATCCTGTCCAAGCCTCCTCTCAGATTTCAGGAATCCTCTCTTGTTGCCATTGGTCTTTGCCATCTTGAGCTGATAAAGCATTGTTCTGTATGCTGTCTCAAGAGCTTTGGAGACCTCCTCTGTGATGCCAAATCCTCTTGCTCCATCTCTGGTGTTTCTCAGGAGCTTGATGAATTGGAATGGCTTATACATTCCCCCACCACAGCCAATCTCATATGTTTTATATATAGGCTCTTCCAAAATGCTGATTGCAATGAATCTGTCATCCACATAATAAAGACCAGAGACATCATTGCTCTCCTTTCTATCAATGAAAATATATCCATTACCATCAAGGAGATAATCAATGACACATGCCTTTTTCATCTGGAGACCATCCAATGTGTCATGAGTGTCACCATTGAGCATGGCAACTCTGTCATCATCCTTGACCTCAACAACATGGTCATCCTTATATTTGAACAATCTGACAGGCATGGAGGCAACAGCTGATGAGATCATGTCAACAGCTGAGGCAACAGCTGGAATGTTCATTGCTTTTTCTCTGGATATTGATTCACCAGCCAAGAGAGCACTCAGAAGGACATCACTCACTGTTGAATCATCCACAGCTGTGGAGACAACAGACACATCTCGGCTCTCTTGAGCTGGTGTTTTTTCTCTTTTCTTAAATAAAGGCATGAAACATCACCTCATAAATACAGATGTCTTTTCCTTATAAACCAATTATAAAATAAACAACATCTTGTGCATTGTCAATATTTTGCCCCAAGATGTTGTGTTTTATTAGAATACTTGAATTGTGAAATCTGATTGATTGAGAAAACAATCCTGTTGCACAAGAAACATGGCATTGATTGTGCTCACTGTCATGTCAACTTTGCCTGTGGATTTCTTCTTGTTGACATATTGATTCTTGTTGGTGTCATATGTGCATCTGGCATTCTGAAAGTTTATCTCATACAATGTGTTTTCAGTGTATTCAAATTCACCATTGAGGATTTTCTCTTTCAAGAGCTTTGTTGGAGGATGCAAGACAGATGAATGCTGTCTGATCTCAACAGTGACCAGACCAGCCCTCTCCAGCTTTTGAGCTGTGCTCAGGGCATTCCATCTGTCATAACCAACAGCTTGAATCCTGACACCCATTCTCTCCTCAATGCTCAAAATGAAATCCTCAACAACAGCATAATCAATGACAGAATCTCCACATGCAATGACCTTGCCTGTGTTCAATAGCTCCCTATAATTGACATGCTCTGTGCTCATCTTCTCATCAATTCTTCCCTCTGGTATAAATGCATATGAATCAGCAAGGATGTGATTGTTCTCATCAACAGCAAGGATGCTCACAGATGTGTTGTCATTGGATTCTGACAAATCCAAGCCAACATAAACAACTCTGTCTCTCCAATCAATCTCAGAGACCTTGCATGATTGCAATCTGGACACATCAACATATGTCTCTGTGCCAGCTCCAGAATAAATGATGTTGCAATGCTTGCAACAGAAATTCTCTCTTGCTGATTCCACAGCAATTGCATATGCTCTCTTTTTTAAGAGGTCAGCCCAGATTTCAGCTGATTCCAGAGCCACAGGATTTGATTGCTGGAGAATCAGGTCATCTGTCATCCAATTCTTTGGATTGTCTGGCTCATATAGCAATGAGAATCTGGTCTCATCCTCAATCAGACCATCCAGCACCTTCTTGGAATAGTCAACCTCATCCTCAAATGGATTGTTTAATGTTGGATATTTTGTGGAGATGATGAATCCCAGCTTGTTGAGGATGTTGAGCTGACCTGACCTCATTGCCTCAATTGCATATGAATTTGGGAGAGCTCCAACCTCATCAGCACAGAAAACATTTGGCAATTTGCCATCCATTCTGGATGTTGAATATGCCAGAGGCTCATATTTGATTTCTGTGGTATTACAAAAGATATAATCTCTCAGAATCTTGAATCTTTGCTTGCCTTTGAATTCCCTAATGATTGGTGAGCTCTTGATGGTCTCAGCAATTGCCTCTCTGATTTCTCTTGAGAGTGAGCCATCTGGAGCAACAGAGAAAAATCTTGAGAATTTGGGCTCTGTGAAAAATAAGAGAATGAACAATGTTGCCACAGTATATGTTTTATAATTCTTTCGGCATATCTCAAGCACATTGGTCTCATATTTTCTCTTTGATGGATTGTCTCTGTGCACTGTGCAAATGATGGCAACATAGGTCAGCCATTGATATTTTGTGGAGCACTCAAAGAGGCTCTGGCCAGCTTTCAGGCCTTTTGGCATCTTGAGCATCTTCAAAAGAGCCTCAACCTGTTTGAGCTTTTTCTCACTGACCTTGTATTTTGGATTCTTGCCCTCAGCAATAGGCATCCAAGCTCTCATCTGTTTCTTGACATATTTTGGTGTGGTCTTTTTTCTCACAGCCTCTTTACAATACAGATAAGCTGGAGAGCTCAGCACCAGATTGGGCTCAGCCTTTTTCTTGGCTGGAGCTTTGGCTGGCTTTTTCTTTGGAGCTGGAGATTTCTTTGCTGGAGAGCTCTTTGTGCTCTGTTTATTCATCATCCTCATCTCCACCATTTATGATGGCAAGCAATGCATCTTGCTCATTGCTGGATTCTGATGCCTTGAATCCCTTGAGAATCTTGATGAGTGTCTGGACAGTCTTGTTTGCACTGTCTGTTGTCCTGTTGTATTCAGTAATTGCTGGATTTGTATATAGATTGCCCCTTCCTTTGACATATTCTTTCTCAACCAATGTCTCAGAGCTCTCAATGGTCTTTTGCAAATCAGCCAGAATGCCAATTTGCACCTGATACCTCTGAAATGTTGTCTTAAAAAAATAGTTTTCTTGCAAGCCAGCACTCTCAGCCATCTTGAGAATCTCATTGGCTTGCTTTTGGAGCTCATTTGGTTTGGATGTCCTTCTTGTTGCCATGATTGCCTCCTGTGTGCTATTATCATAAAAATGTGTGTTTTTAGCATTTTGCCACCAATTTTGATGTTTTGCCACAGCCTCACCTCTCATTTTCAATTTTGGCTGTTTTTCTTGAAAAAATGCTGTTTTTAGGCTATTTTTAGCCGTTTTTAAGCCATTTTCCAAAAAATTATGCGTATTTTGATGGTGTGTTCAGAGA
>NZ_JAZNIB010000051.1:0-8756 GCF_045577275.1 Methanobrevibacter sp. | reverse complement strand
TCTGCTCCAACTTGCCCTATGATATGTAGGATCACATCCTTTGCAGAGACATTTTCCTTTAGACTTCCGTTAATGTTGAATTGTATGGTTTCTGGAACCTTAAACCATAATTGGCCGGTTGACAGCACCATTGCCATATCTGTTGATCCTATTCCTGTTGCAAATGCTCCGAAAGCTCCGTATGTGCAGGTGTGTGAATCTGCACCTACAATAAGGGTTCCTGGCAAGACATGCCCTTTTTCAGGTAAAACTTGATGGCACACTCCTTCATTAACGTCATAAAAATGTTCTATGTTCTGCTCTTTTACGAAGTTTCTCATAAAAATATGATTGTTTGCAGAATCCAATGAATCTGCTGGGACTTGATGGTCAAAAGGAATAACTATTTTTGATGAGTCCCAAACCTTTTCAGTTCCAATCTTATTGAAGGATTCTACAGCAAGAGGGCCAGTTAAATCATGAATCATGGCTATATCAATATCAGCCATTACGATTTCACCCGCTTCAACTTCTCCTTTACCAGAAGCCCTAGCTAAGATTTTTTCAGCTATTGTTGTCATTCAATCACCTTAAAATAGTCTAGTTTTCTTAAATTATTGTTAGTTATGTAGTTATTAGTTAGTAGTTAGTTAGTAGTTAGTTAGTAGTTAGTAGTTAGTATTAAGTTAGTTATTGTGGAATTAGATATAATATACATCAACTTCAATCGCATCGTTTCCATCAAGATAATCTAATCTTCTTCTTGGAATGACCTTATTTTCGTAATCTTTTTCAATGCCTAATGTAAATCTGTCTTCTCCTTCACAAACGGCATAATTATCGTTAAGATATTTATAATGCAATATTGCCTTTTTAATGAAATCTGAATCTAAAAGGTCATTTGTTATTATCCAATATTCGCTATCGATTTTGTCTTTCAATTCTTTTTCATAATCTTCTTTTTCAATATAAATCTCTTCAATCTCGGCATGTTTTTCTTTGATTGAATCCAAATCAAGCTCATCATTCAATGATTTTTGAGATAGGATGATCTGCAGATTCTTAAATGGATAATCGATTTTGTCGAAATTGTCAATAATGTCCTCTAAATTGTTCAAGTCTTCGATTTTGTAGATTATGGAGATATGGTCTTCTTCCTCAATGTATTCAAATCCCATTGTATCCAAAATCTGTTTCCATCTTTCAGTATAAGTGTGATTTTCTAAAACATTATAAAGGTTATTCAATCTCTTTTCTTCATAATCTCCATTGAAATCAGGTAATGTTTCCATATCGTTAAATTCAAATACATTGTCTTTGAATATCTTCCTGACACCTTTGGAATAGTTTGTAAGGATATTCACATTGGACATGGAATATTCAAACACCCTTCTTGCAAACATGGTTTCTGATTCGGTAACTGAATTGATGTTCAAACCCCATTTTGCCTGTCTGTAAACGATTGGTGTCTCATCATAAGGTATTGCAGGATTAATGTATTTGTCATACTTTTTAGGGAAGTGAGGGCCTTTCCTGGAAGAATAACGGTCGTATATCTTCATCTTTTTCCATTGTTCATCAATTTTATCAAGAACCTCAATCATCAATCTTGCTCTTTCAGGGTATTTTTCAGTATACCTTCCTGCAAAGATAACTGCATCGATGGTTTCTCCAGTCACATTCAATGGATTGAAAAGCTTTGGCTGTGCTGCAAACAGCAATGCATTAACATTCGGATGGTTGAAATCCTTTTCATAACATTCGATGCATTCCTTTGCAGTGGTAAATATATAATCAAATTCCTTTGCAGTTTCAGCAAATGAATAGGTTTCAGTCCTATAGTTTGGAGGATCTTCCTTATTCCAAAAAACTGTAGGGATATTGTTTTGCCTACAGTATTCCAATATTTTAAGCAAGATTTTCGTGTTGTCCTTCTTATTGTACCATTTTATTACCTTGTCTCTCCAAGGGCCTTTTCCTGTGTAATTATGTCCATCCCAAGCTGATTCACAAAAGAAGATGTCAGGCTTTTCCTTCATTTCCTCTTTCCAGGTTTTAGGATGAATGCTTATAGGAGTGAATTCATATTTGAAACAGTCATAAGTGAATTGGTCAGAGATGAATGCAACCTTAAAGTCCTTCAGTTTTTTAGGCTGTTTTTTATTTGCAGTTTTGCCTTTAGCATCAGCTTTAGCTTTAGCATCTGTTTTAGCTTTATTTTCTGAACTTTTAGAAGGCTTATTTTTAGCTTTGCCTTCCCCTTTAATCTTTGCATACTTTCTCCAAACCTTGTAAGCTTTGGTTGATTTGAAATGCTTATTCTCTTTTTTTAGCTTTTTGACATCCTTATTTAATTTTTCATTCAATTTCTTTTCATCTTTAATGATTTTGGACAATTTTTCGTTTTCCTTTCTCAATTGTTCCATAGAGTCCTCAAGCTCATATCTTTGATATCTTTCGTTTAGGTAATTTTCATGTTGGGTCATTTTATCATCTACTTGGGCTCGTAATAATGTCTTACCATTAAATCTAAATCATCATCAATCATAATTCTATCAAATATTATTCTATCAAGTATTCTACCGATATTATTCAAAATCAGTGTATGAATTTGTATAGGTTGCCGAAATTGATTAATGTAATGTCATCATCAGCTGTTTTTAGGATATTCTTTGTATCGAATATGATAGGGCATTTCATATTTTCCTTGATTGCTTCGAAATCCAATTCCTTGAATTGGTCGTGGTCTGCTAAAATCAATATCAATGAGGAATCCTTGATTGCATCCTCAAATGAAAGGTATTCTGGGTTGTCGAAGTGTGGGTCATGGATTGCAACATCATATCCTGCTGCCTTTAATCCATAAATTATTTCAAATGCAGGGCTTTCCCTTGCATCATCAGTATTCCCCTTGTATGCCACTCCAAATATGCTGACCTTTTCAGCATCCTCATCTAAGTTTGCAAGTATCTTGCCAGTATTTTCGATTACAAATCCTGGCATGCTGTTGTTTGTATCCCTTGCCAATTTGATTATTTTTGCAACATCAGGTGCTTTAGCATAAATGAAATATGGATCGATTGCTAAGCAATGGCCACCTACACCTGGGCCAGGACTATGGATATTTACTCTTGGATGTTTGTTTGCCATTTCAATTACATCTAAAGCATTCACTCCAATTTCTGCACCAATTTTAGCAAGTTCATTTGCAAGTGCAATGTTCACATCTCTGAATGTGTTTTCCATACATTTGGATAGTTCTGCTGTTTTTGCTTCAGTTTCAATTATTTCCCCTTTTACAAAGGTTCTGTAAACATCTGCAGCTTTGCGGCTGCATTCTTCAGTAATTCCTCCAACTATTCTATTGTTATTCACTAGTTCAAACATGATCTGTCCAGGAAGAACTCTTTCAGGGCAGTGAGCAAGGTAGAGGTCTTCTCCGATGATATATCCTTCCTCTTCAAATATAGGCTTTACAACTTCGTCAGTGGACATTGGAGCTATTGTAGATTCAATTATTACAACATTTCCCTTCTTCAAAACAGGCAAGATTGATTTGCATGCTGAGATGACATAGCTTAAGTCACAGCTTAAATCTTCCTTCACATAAGGTGTAGGCACTGTAATGATAAATGTATCTGCCTCTTCAGGAGTTTCTGAGGCATGATAATGGCCTTTTTCCACAGCATTTTTAATTGCATCAGATATTCCAGGTTCTTCTATATGAGCTATTCCTTGATTTAATTTCTCTACAATTTCCTTATTGACATCAACTCCAAGAACCTCACATCCATTCTTAGCAAATAATGCTGCAGTTGGTAAACCAATATATCCTTGTCCTACAATACAAATTTTCATAATTATCGCCTATATTCAATTTTAGATAAGTTTTAGTTAAATTCAAAATCAAATTTTGATTTTTAGAAATTAATTTCTAATCTTTAGATTTTTAGTTAATTCTTATATTAAGTTCGTATATGTATTATTTTAATATTTCTATATTATAAATATATTTAACTGTTTTATATGGTATATTTATATTTTATAAAAATAAAAGTTATATTATAATACTTTATAATTGATTTGATATTATTGAGTTCATTTGAGGAGTATATTATTTATGAAAATATTAATCACTGGCGCTTATGGAATGTTAGGGTCTGATTTGAGAGAAGTTCTTAAAAATCAGGAATTGATAGTGACTGGGTCTAAAGACTTGGATATCACTGATGAGGAAAAGGTCGTAGAGTTTGTTTGTGAAAATTCTCCAGAATTGGTTATCAATGCTGCTGCATATACTGCAGTTGATGATTGCGAGACTCACTATGACGATGCATATGCAGTAAATGCATTAGGCCCTAAGAATTTAGCTATTGCATGCAATAAGTTAGATATTCCTTTAGTCCATATCAGCACAGATTATGTTTTCGATGGAACCAAAAGGACTCCTCTTATAGAGGCTGATAAGTTAGGTCCTCAAAGTGCCTATGGAAAAACCAAATTGGCAGGAGAAGAATTCATCCAAGAGAATACTGACAAGTATTTCATTCTTCGTACAGCATGGCTATATGGCCTTCATGGAAATAATTTTGTTAAGACAATGTTGGATTTGGCAGAAAATCATGATGAAATAACTGTTGTTGACGATCAGGTTGGATCCCCAACATATTCCTTTGACTTGGCTGTTGCAATCACAAATCTCTTGTTCAGTGACAAGTATGGAATCTATCATGTAACAAACGAAGGTGAATGCTCTTGGTATGAGTTTGCAAAACTGATATTTGAATTGTCAAATATTGATGTCAAGGTTGTTCCAGTCACAACCGAAGAGTTCCCAAGGCCTGCTCCAAGACCTCATTATTCAGTTTTAAATAATAAAAAATGGAATTCCTCTGGATTTGTTCCAATGAGAACTTATCAGGAAGCATTAAGTGAATATTTATCATTATATAATTTTTTTAAGAAGACCAACCGGATCTAATGGTCTTCGAATATGAAAATCAGTTTTATAAAAAATTCAGTTTTAAAAAATTTGTTCAATAAAAGAATTAGTTTAACATTATAATTTAAAAGAAGTGATTATATGAAAGGGATAGTATTAGCTGGAGGTTCTGGAACAAGATTGTATCCGATTACCAAAGCTGTTTCAAAGCAGTTATTGCCTTTATATGATAAGCCAATGATCTATTACCCAATATCTGTTTTAATGTTGGCAAACATCAAGGAAATTCTCATTATTTCAACTCCTCGTGACTTGCCTATGTATCAGGATCTACTCGGAGATGGTTCTGATTTAGGAATTTCTTTTACCTATGCTGAACAGACCAATCCAAACGGTTTGGCTGAAGCTTTCATAATAGGTGAAGAGTTCATCGGCGATGATAGTGTAGCTCTTATTTTAGGAGATAATGTTTTCCACGGACACAGATTTACTGAGATATTGGAAAGGGCATGCAGTCTTGATGAGGGTGCAGTTATCTTCGGTTATTATACAAACAATCCGGAAGCTTTTGGTGTAGTTGAATTTGATGATGATTGGAATGTTCTCTCAATTGAGGAAAAGCCAAAGAATCCTAAATCAAATTATATCGTTCCTGGACTTTATTTCTATGACAATGACGTAATTGAAATAGCGAAAAACGTCAAGCCATCAGAGAGGGGTGAATTGGAAATCACCTCAGTTAATGAAGAATATCTTAACAGATCCAAACTTAAAGTTGAATTGCTCGGTAGGGGAATGGCTTGGTTAGATACAGGAACTCATGACGGTTTGCTTGAAGCAAGTAACTTTATTGAAACTGTTCAAAAGAGGCAAAGCCTATACATTGCTTGTTTGGAAGAGATAGCATACTTAAAAAAATACATTACAAAAGAGGATTTGTTAAAATTGGCGCAGTCACTTAAAAAGACTGACTATGGCCAATATTTAATTAAATTGGCTAATAGAAAACTTTAATCAGTGATTTAAGTTTTAATATTTTTTAAATTAATTTATTCGAATTAATTTTAATCGGGATATGTCATACAATTATTATTATGGAGTGTTAAAATGGGAAAATTTAAAATTGTTAAAAGTGAAATTGAAGGTGTTTTTACTGTTGAACCAACTGTCTTTGGGGATGAAAGAGGATATTTCATGGAAACATATAATGAAAATGACTTTAAGGAAGAAGGCATTGACTTAACATTTGTTCAGGATAATCAATCAAAATCATCTAAAGGGGTTCTTAGAGGACTTCATTTCCAATATACTCAACCTCAAGGCAAATTAGTCCGTGTCATTAAAGGGGAAGTCTTTGATGTTGGTGTTGATTTGAGAAAAGAATCAAAGACATACGGAAAATGGATTGGTGAAATCTTATCTGAAGAGAACAAGAAACAGCTTTTCATTCCTAAAGGTTTTGCTCATGGATTCTTGGTCTTGTCTGATGAGGCTGAATTCGTTTACAAATGCACTGATTTCTATAACGGTGAAGATGAAGGAGGAATTCAATGGAATGATCCTGACATCGGTATCGAATGGCCTTTAGGAGATTTAACTGAAGATGATATACTTTTATCTGAAAAGGACCAACAATGGAAACCAATGAAGGAAACTCCTACAGACTTTTAAGCGATTTTTAAATTTTATTGGATTTTATTATTGCTTTAAAATTCTTATCATTTTAAATTTTTATTATTTTAATATTTATCAAAAGAAGGTGTTTTATGACAAAAATTTTAGTTACTGGAGGAGCAGGATTTATAGGAAGTAATTTCGTAAAGTATATGCTTGAAAAGTATCCTGATTATGAAATTATCAATTTAGATGCTCTTACATATTGTGGAAATCTTGAAAATTTGGAAGATATTGAAGATAATCCTAATTATAGCTTCGTGAAGGGAGATATTCAAGATGAGGAATTAGTGGATTCCCTTGTCAGCGATGTAGATTATATAGTTCATTTTGCTGCAGAAAGTCACGTTGACCGCAGTATCGAAGATCCTCAAATCTTCATTAAAACCAATATTATAGGAACTCAAGTACTATTGGACGCTGCAAAGAAACACAAGATCAAAAAGTACTTGCAGGTGTCCACCGATGAGGTTTATGGAAGCCTTGGACCTGAAGGATATTTCACTGAAGAAACCCCACTTCAGGCAAACAGTCCTTACTCAGCTTCAAAAGCTGGTGCAGATTTAATGGTTAGAGCTTATGGCGAGACATTTGGACTTCCAATAAACATCACCCGTTGCTCCAATAATTATGGGCCTTACCAATTTCCTGAAAAATTGATTCCATTAATGATTTCAAATGCTTTGGAAGATAAGGAATTGCCTATTTACGGTGATGGAAAGAACATTAGGGACTGGTTGCATGTTTACGACCACTGCAGTGCAATTGACCTTGTTCTTCATAAGGGTAAGCTTGGGGAAGTCTACAATATTGGTGGCCATAACGAAAAGAGAAATATTGAAATCGTCAAGCTCATATTGAAGGAACTAAATAAGCCGGAATCCTTAATAAAATTCGTCAAAGACAGATTAGGTCATGACAGACGTTATGCAATAGATTCCACTAAAATCACAGAGGAATTAGGTTGGAAACCTAAATATACCTTTGAAACAGGAATTATAGAAACAATTAATTGGTATTTGGATAATCAGGATTGGATGGAAAAGGTAAAATCCGGCGAATATCAAGAGTATTACGAAAAGATGTATTCTAAAAAATAAATCTGATGATTAAAAGAAAAGACAAGATAAAATAGATAAGGATTAAGGGATCTTATGAAAGTCTCAGTAGTAACTCCAAATTATAATGGTTTAAAATTCTTAAACAGCTATTTTGAAACCTTATTGATTCAAAGCAGGTTTATTGAAGAGATCATTATAATAGATAATGCATCTACTGACGGAAGTGTAGAATTTATAGAAGAGTTCATAAGAAGCCCTAATTATCCAATCGACATAATACTTATAAGGAATGATGAGAATTTAGGATTTGCTCCTGCAGTTAATCAAGGTATAGAGATTGCAAAATCTGAATATATCTATTCCCTCAACAATGATGTTGAACTGGAGTGGAATGCATTGGAAGAAATCATCAAGGCAATGGACGAGTCAATTGCCCTTGGGGAAAATCCATTCTCATTCCAATCAAAGATGATTCAGCATCATAATAGAAATCTGATTGATGATGCGGGAGATGAATATACCTTACTTGCCTGGACCAAAAAGATTGGGGATGGCCAACCTGTAGAAAGATATGATGAGAAAAGGGAGATATTTTCATCTTGTGCAGGTGCTGCATTGTATAGAAAATCAGTCTTGGAGGAAATAGGTCTTTTTGATGAAGATTTCTTTGCATATGTTGAGGATATAGACCTTTCATATAGGGCTCAGATTTATGGGTATAAAAATTATTTCTGCCCTAATTCAATTGTTTATCATTATGGAAGTGCAACAAGCGGAAGCAGATATAATGAATTTAAAATCAAATTGGCTGCACGAAATAACGTATTTTTAATCTATAAGAACTTCCCAATCATTCAAAAAATAATCAATTTTATTTTCTTATTCATAGGATTTGCAATAAAGTATCTTTTCTTTGTAAGGAAAGGTTACGGTTCCTTGTATTTGGAAGGAATCAAGGAAGGTTTGAGAAATAGAAAAAAATTAAATAAGACACCATTCTTGAGAAAAAATTGGAAAAATTACTTTAAGATTGAATGGAAACTGATAAAAAATATTTTTGCTTATCTTAAATAATCTGTACTTAAATAATTAGTTAAATA
>NZ_JAZNIB010000050.1:0-3288 GCF_045577275.1 Methanobrevibacter sp. | reverse complement strand
ATTATTTCCCAATTAGTATAATATTTTTTTATAAAATTTTGATATTTTTTATATTTTTTGTTAAGATTTGATTTGAAAAATAGATTATATTTTTTATAAATTATTACTAGGATTATGTAAATATTATCAAATTTTAAGCATTTTTATCGATATATTTATATATTAAAAAATATACAATTATTATTATAAAAATTTGAGGTGTTAAATATGGAATTACCAATCGCTCCTATCGGAAGAATATTAAAAAATGCTGGTGCTGAAAGAGTAGCTGATGCAGCTAAAGAAGAATTAGCTGAAGCAATTGAAGAATACGGAAACGAAATTGCTCAAAAAGCAGTTAACTTTGCACGCCACGCAGGCAGAAAAACTGTAAAAGCTGAAGACATTAAATTAGCAATTAAATAAGATTGCTGTTTAATTTTTTCTTATTAAGATCTAGATTAAAGTAATTTTTTACTTTTATCTTTTTCTTATGACTTTATACGAATTCTTTTTTATTTTTTTATTCTAATTTGAAAATCTGATTTGAATTAACAGATTTTCCTTTTTTTAGCCTATTTTTCTAATAACATTTATATACTATAATATACATATTTTATTATGTCTAGTTCTCTAGAATTTATTTCATTAATACTAAATTGAAAAATTTTATATTATTAGCTAATTTTACTTAAACTAATAATATTCATTGAAAATATTAAACTAAAATAAAATCGTTTTTTTAAAATTTATTTTAGGCTTTATTATTTAGTGATGTGAATATAATATTTAGAGTTATAGATTAAAACTTTAAATCTGTAATTTAATCGAATATCAAGCTTATCTAAGCGAACTTTTTACAAAATATTATATTTTTATTAAGTTTTATCTATAATTGATAAATTATTATTTATTGATTGATTTGTTGATTAATCGATTGATAAATTAATTATTTGATTATTGTGGTTATTTGATTGTTTTACTGATTTTTTATAGTGATATTGTCTAAAATGGACAGTTTCGCTGTTTTAATTATTATAATTGTATTATTCGTATATTGAAATCTAAAAAAAATATGGATTTCATTACAGTTATAATATTTGCCGATGGATGGCAAAAGCCAGATGAAAAAGGAGGTAAATTATATGGCAAACATTTATGTAAAATTTGATACACCTGAAGAAATCGCTAACAAAGCAGAAGAAGCTTTAGAAGTAGCACAAAATACTGGTAAAGTAGCAAAAGGAACTAACGAAGTAACTAAATTTATCGAAAGAGGAAACGCAGCTTTAGTCGTTATCGCAGAAGATGTTGATCCTGCTGAAATCGTTGCTCACATTCCTGTTCTTGCTGAAGAAAAAGAAATTCCTTACGTATACTTAGCTACCAAAGATAAAGTTGGTGCAGCTGCTGGTTTAAGTGTTGGAACTGCTTCCGCTTGTATCGTAGACGCTGGAGATGCTGCAGACTTAGTAGCAGAAGTTGTTGAAAAAGTTGCAGAACTTAAAGAATAAGTATTGCACTGTTTAGAAGATGTTTATCTTCACTATAATTAACAGGTGATAATATGGAAGAAGGAAGTCCAGCTGAAGTTATTGAAGTTCTTCACAGAACTGGAATGACTGGAGAAATCATGCAAGTAAAATGCAGAATTCTCGATGGAAGAGATAAAGGAAGAATTTTAACAAGAAATATCATGGGCCCTGTACGTGAAGGCGATATTTTAATGTTACTCGACACAATCAGAGAAGCTAAGGAGATTAGAACTCCATAATAACGTAAGTTATTAGGGCTTATAAATTAGAAGGTGTTTTAACATGAGAACTTGTTCATTCTGTGGTAAAGAAATAGAAGAAGGTACTGGAAAAATGTATGTTAAAAAAGACGGTTCCATCTATTTCTTCTGTAGTAGTAAATGTGAAAAAAATATGATAAAACTTGGTAGAGTACCAAGAAAAGTTAAATGGGTTAAACAATGATTGAAAGAAGCTTTGTTATGATGAAACCTGATGCGGTATCTAGACGTTTAATGGGTCAAATTTTAAGCCGTTTTGAAAATAAAGGTCTCAAAATTGTTGCTATGAAATTAAGACAAATTGACGAAGATTTAGCTAAAGAGCATTATGGTGAACATGCTGAAAAACCATTCTTTAATGGTTTAGTTGAATATATCACTTCTTCTCCTGCATTAACTATGGTTATTGAAGGTGACGATGCAATTTCAGTAATTAGAAAAATGGTAGGAGCAACCAATCCTAAAGAAGCAGATATTGGAACCATTAGAGGAGATTTCGGTATGGATACTGGAAGAAACATTATCCACGCATCCGATGCACCTGAATCTGCTAAAAGAGAAATCGCTCTTTTCTTTGACGAAGAAGAAATTTGTGATTATTCTATGTCTGATAACGCTTGGATTTACGAATAGATTCAAAATCTATTGATGGATTTTATTGAATTGCATATTCGTTGTCTATAATCATTAGCTATATTTAGCTTAAATTGATTGAAATTATATTGTTAAATTTATTGAATTTGTTTGATTTATTGAATTATTAAATTGTGAGTGGAGTAAAAATGAAGATTAGATCCCCAATTGTATCTGTATTAGGTCATGTAGACCATGGTAAGACTACCTTATTGGATTATATCAGAGGAAGTACTGTAGCTGATAGGGAAGCAGGTGGTATTACCCAACATATTGGAGCTACTGAAATCCCAATAGATACAATAAATGAAATTTGTGGAGATTTTATAGCTCGTTTATCAATTAAAGATACAATTCCAGGTTTATTTTTTGTAGATACTCCAGGGCATGCTGCATTTACATCACTTCGTAAACGTGGTGGAGCTTTAGCTGATTTAGCTATTTTAATTGTTGACATAAATGAAGGTTTCAAACCTCAAACCTATGAAGCAATTAATATTTTAAAGATGTATAAAACTCCATTTATTGTTGTAGCCAATAAAATTGATAGAATCTTTGGATGGGACATTCATGAAGGCGCTTCCTTTATGGAAAGTTTTAAAGAGCAAGCTCCAAGTGTACAAACCGAATTGGATTTGAAGGTTTATGAGCTTGTCGGTAAATTGCATGAAGAAGGATTCCAATCTGAACGATTTGACAGAGTAAGTGATTTTGCAAGCCAAATTACAATCATTCCAATATGTGCAAAGTCTGGTGAAGGTATTATTGAGCTTATTGCCATGTTATTAGGTTTGGCTCAAGAATATTTGACTGAACAATTGGAAATCCACGAAGACGCTCCTGCTAAAGGAACTGTCCTTGAAGTCAAGGAGGAAACCGGT
>NZ_JAZNIB010000049.1:0-4593 GCF_045577275.1 Methanobrevibacter sp. | reverse complement strand
TAAAATTTTAGATTATATATTATATTAAATATTTTAATAATTTTTCAGAAACTGTGATTTAATATTATTTAGGTGATGATTATGGGTTGTTTTAATGAAACAACTAGTGTGAAGATAAATAAGGAGAAAAAGGATCTTGCCAAATCAAAGGGATTGAAATTGCAGGATTTGTTGGATCATGCCCTTGATGAGGCTTTGGGATTCAGCTATTATCCTATGAGTGAAGTGCGACTTATAGAAATAGATAATGAAATCGAGTCATTGAAGATTCAAAAGGAAAAGGCAATGAGAGATTGTCAAAAGAAGATTGATATTCTTATCAGTGGCTTGATTGAATTTAAAGAGGAAGAAGCTGCTCAATATGATAGAAAAATTAGGCAGTTGGAATTGGAAAAGGAATATAATAAGCAAATTTTGTATAAAGATTAAGAATTTTGGATAGTTTATTGAATTAAATTAGTTTAATTAAAATTAGTTTAATTAATAGTTATTAATGTATTAAGGAGATTAAATATGAAAAATATGGGATTTGGAATGATGAGATTGCCACAGCTTGATGAAAACGATTTTTCAAGTGTGGATTTTGAACAGGTAAAGAAGATGGCTGACGTTTATATGGAAAATGGATTCAATTACTTTGATACCGCATATGCTTATCATGATGGAATGAGTGAAGTTGCTCTTAGGAAAGCTGTAGTAGAACGTTTTCCAAGAGACTCATTTGTAATTGCAGATAAAATGCCAACTTTCCTCATTACCGAAGAATCACAAGTGGAGCCAATATTCAAGGAACAATTGGAACGTTGCGGTGTAGATTACTTTGATTATTATATGGTTCATAATGTAAGCAGTTTCTCACAAGCTGGATGGAAATATGTAGACACCTTTGGCTTCTGTAAAAAGATGAAGGATGAAGGCAAAATCAAAAAGTTAGGTCTTTCCACCCATGCAAATGCAGAATTTTTGGACAATATATTGAAGGAACATCCTGAAATGGAATTCGTCCAATTGCAGATTAACTATTTGGACTGGGAAAATGATGGTGTGGAATCAAGAAAATGTGTTGAAGTTGCTCATAAGTATGATTTGCCAATCATTGTTATGGAACCATTGAAAGGAGGATTCTTGGCAGATCTTCCTGAAGAAGCGGAGAAAAAATTGAAAGACTACAATCCTGATGAATCTCCAGTTTCATGGGCATTTCGTTATGTTGCAGGAATCGAAGGAGTGTTCATGGTTCTATCAGGTGCAAGCAGCTTAGAGCAAATGGAAGAGAACGTTGGTTTCATGGATGATTACAAGCCACTTAATGATGAAGAGCATAAGATCATTGAAGAGGTTACCGAAATCATAAACAGTAATATAGCTATTCCATGTACCAAATGCAATTACTGTATAAAATCATGTCCAGCAAATATTAACATTCCTAAATTGTTTGATTTGTATAATAATGAAAAGATTCAAGGTCTGGAGATTGGTGCATTCTCTGCTGTAGGAAATGCATATAGGAACTATTCAGTTTTAGATGGCGTAGGTATAGCTTCTGATTGCACAGCATGTGAATCTTGCATGAAAGAATGCCCTCAACAGATTGATATTGCAAGCTTGATGCCAGAAGTTGCTAAAACCTTTGAAACAGAAACATATGGATTTACTAAGGATTAATTTGTTAATTCATAATTTTTTATTAAATTTAATTTCCATTTAATTTTTTTAATTTTTATTAATTTTAATTTCTTTATTTTTTAATATTTTTATGAATCGGAGTTTTTATGAACGTTTTTAGAAGTTTTGCAGATATTTTAAGTGATAGGGAAGTTCATGAAAAAGGTTATTTCTTTACAAATAAGCTTTTATGGGCATTATTCATTCCACTTTTAATTGAACAGGCATTGGAATTCTTTGTAGGTCTTGCTGACTCAATGATGGTTGCATCTCTTGGTGAAGTTGCAATTTCAGGTGTTTCCTTAGTTGATTTTTTAGTTCAGCTACTTATCTTCAGCTTTTCTGCACTGGCAACTGGTGGTGCAGTAATAGCAGGACAATACTTGGGGAATGGAGAACCTGACAAGGCTTGTGATGCATCTAACCAATTGGTGTGGTTTACGACCATATTGGCAATCATAATGACTGTGTTTGTCTTATTTGCAAAATCTTTTTTAATCAATATCTTGTTTGGTCAGATAGATCAGGATGTTTTTGATACTGCAAATATCTATTTAAGCTATATGGCTATTTCCATTCCATTTATAGCTATTTTTAACTGTGGTGCAGCAATGTTTAGAACATTAGGGAAATCTATTTTGCCTATGCAGATAATGTTCGTTTGTGATATTCTGAATATTATTGGAAATGCCATTTTGCTTTTCGGATTTGGCTTTGGAGTGGAAGGTGTAGCAATTCCTACAGTATTGGCAAGAGCCCTTGCAGCATTTATAATCTTGTATTATATGCTTCAAGAAAGATATGAAATACATATTAAAAAGACCTTGAAACATAGGTTTGACAGATCATTGCTTAAGAAAGTATTGGATGTAGGCATTCCATATGGTATTGAAAATGGTCTTTTCCAATTAGGCAGGGTTTTGATTTTAAGTTTGGTTTCCACATTCGGAACAATGGCTATTGCTGCAAATTCAGTAGGTTATGCAATAGGGATATTCTCAGTATTGCCTGGATTTGCAATAAATCTTGGTTTCACTGCAGTTATTTCACGTTGTGTAGGAAGCAATGATTATGAACAGGCTAAATTCTATAATAAAAAGATATTGCTGAATGTTTTCCTGGCACATCTGATTGTTAACTTAATCATATTCGCCTTGTTGCCATATATTTTGCAGATATATGATCTCTCCCCAGCAACTGCAGCCATGACATCTGAAATGGTTATTTGGCATGGGATTTTTGCAATATTGATTTGGCCGATTGCATTTACTTTGCCTACCATGTTTAGGGGAGCTGGTGATGCAAGATGGCCTATGGTTGTTAGCTTATCCGTGATGTTCATTTGCAGAATTGGATTGTCCTATGTTATCGCAGACTTTATGGGAGTAGGTGTATTCGGAACATGGATTGCAATGTTTATAGATTGGTATGTGAGAGCAGGGTTCTATATCTATAGATACTTCAGTGGCAAATGGATGGAATATAGGGCTGTAGGCAGTAGCGCTTAGCTTGAAAAGCAACGCTAAATGGCCATTTATTCTGAGTATTACTTTTTTTATAAAATAGTATTATTATTAATTAACTTTAAATATAAGTATATCTAAAATATTATTAGCTGTTATTAAAACAGCTACGCTTTTTTTTTAAAATAAAGTGGTGATGTATGGTGTAAAAAGGGTTGCTTTTTAACAATTTATAGCAGGTTTATGGTGGGCCTGTGTTTTAAAGCGCCCTTTTTTTTATTAAACTATTTTTACTTATTCTAATTAATTTATATTTATTTATCTTAGGTTAATTTCAAATTCAAAAGTTTATAATTAATATTTAATATTAATATTTAATATTTAGATATATTTTCAAGAGAGGGTATTATGTTTTATTTAGTTGGTTTAGGATTATTCGATGAAAAGGACATATCATTAAAAGGAGTGGAAGCATTACAAAAAGTGGATAAGGTATATGCTGAATTTTTCACTTCACGTTTATTCGGTTCTAATTTTGAATCTATTGAGTCAATCATAGGCAAGGAAATCATTGTTCTTGACAGAACTCAAGTGGAAGAGGAATCCATATTTTTAAAGGAAGCAAAAGATATGGATGTTGCATTGATTACTGGTGGAGATCCTTTGATTGCAACCACCCATGCTGACTTTTTAGTTGAATGTGCAAGGGATGGAACAGAATTTGAAGTAATTCACGGTTCCTCAATCCTATCTTCTGCACCTGCAATTTCAGGTCTTCAGGCTTATAAGTTTGGTAAAGTCACTACCATCCCATTTCCGGATTTGGAGTATAATTACTTCCCTAAATCCCCTTACATGGCTATTGAAGAAAATTTGAAAATGGATATGCACACTTTGGTTCTTTTGGACATTCAAGCTCATAAAGACAAGTATATGACTGTCAACGAAGGATTGGAAAACTTGATGACAATTAAGGATAATCTTGACTATGAGGGCATGATCAATGAGGACACTTTAGCTATTGGTATTGCAAGAGTTGGATCAAAGGACAATCTTGTGCATGCTGGATACATCAAAGATTTGATTGATTTTGATTTTGGCGGTCCTCTTCATTGCATTGTCATTCCTTCCAAATTACATATTGTTGAAGCGGAATATTTGGTTGAAGTGGCTGGAGCTCCTAAAGAAATCTTAGATGATATCTAATTTTTTTAAATTTATTTTTTTTATTTTAAAAATAGTAAAATGTTCTTATTTCAGATTTGTAAAAATTTTAAAAAATAGTAAAAATAGAAAAAAATTGGAAAGAACATAGTAGTTAGTTTGTTAGCTTCTAATCTTTTAAAAAATTTTTAAAATTTATTTTTATAATATAAATCATAAAAATTCCGTTTACTATGTTCTTTATGAAAAGTATTATAAAAATTTATAATATTCTTCATTTCCCAATGGATGTTAATCCTAT
>NZ_JAZNIB010000048.1:0-14492 GCF_045577275.1 Methanobrevibacter sp. | reverse complement strand
GGCTTTCATGTATTTCTTTTGCTTTTCCTTGTCTTTATATGGCATTTTATTCTTTACCTCATTTCTTTAATATAACCAATGCTGGAATAAACATCATCAAGAAAATCATAATTGCAATTATTGTTGAATCACTCATGTGTCAACCTCCTGATTGAGCCATTCATATTTGCATGCTGAGCACATCTCTCTGGGGATGCAAGAATCACAATTATAGCAATGAGCTCTTTTGTCACCCATTGTGTATGGACATGGTATGTTGTAATAAACAAAAGCCTCCTCAGCTGAGCCTCCATCATCCACAAGAGGAGAATCCTCTTTGATAGCTTTCAAATTATCAATCATGTTTTCAAGATTTGTCATTTTCAGAATCCTCCAAATTAAAATATTCGCACATTGGACATAATAAGAAATGTTTGCATAATGCACATCTAATTTTATTGATAATTTTATTGATTATATTTTTCATGACCAGAATCCTCCTTTGTGTATGGCTCAGGCAATGGCATCCATGCAATTACATCTTTATCATTCCAACCAATTTCATCATTAAAAAAATATCTTTGACCTGTTGCAAATCCATATTTTCCACAATCTATTGTTGTTATATAAGAGCCCATTTTATCAGGTAATCTTTCTGTGACAGGAATCCAGCTGGAATTTCCCAGAGCCTTGATTGCAAGTCTGATTGCTTGATTTGCCTCATTATCAGCCTTACAGTCGTCGTATGGGCTTATATGGTTTTCTAACACTTTAATAGCCTCTTTATTTGTCATTTTTAGCCTCCTCCTTTGCCTTGTCTCTTGCACATTTGAAGATGACATCAAGAGCATTGTCCATCTGTTCAATCTCCTCCTCTGTCATACCTGAATAGTCAACCTCAACACATTCAGCAATCTTGATTGCATCTTTAATTGTCATGATTAGAATCCTCCAAATTTAATCTTTGCACAGCTGACAATCCTCTTGACCTCATCCTCAGACATCTTGTTGATCTGAGCAACCTTGCCAGCAACATGGATGACCTTGAATCCCTGACCTCTGAATGTGTAATATTTGACCATTCCAATGATGCCCTCAAGATGACCATGCTTTGACAGGAATTCAGCCTGTCTCTCTGGTGTAATATAACCATTCTCAACCATTCCAAATTGTGTCATGTGTCATCCTCCTCAATCCACCATTCAGCCTCTGTGATGTTTCCTATGATGAATTCTTTGTCAGTGTTGCTCAGAATGCCTTTGAGCACCATTACAGCAATCAACCTCCCAAGTATCTCAGCAACCTCAATCATTGTTTTGCCTCCTGTTCTATAAATTTATTCTGGAGATCAATCAGCTCATCCTGTTCATGAATCCAATCCTCCAGCTCCTCCTGTTTCTTCTCCATGTGAATCTTTGTGAAAAGAATTCCCATCATTAAACCAAAAGCCAATCCTCCAAGAAACATCTCAATCATGTTGTCACCTCCTTTGTGATCTTGCATCTCTGGAGCTCTGTCTGTTTGATGCCTTTGTATTCTTTGTGAGCCTTGATTGTGCCTCTCAGATTCAATCTTGTGCCTGTTGCCATAGGGATGCAATGACCTTTGGCATCCTCATCCCAGAGGCATGCTGTTGTGTTCCATGTCAGCTGATTGCCAGAATCATCAACAAAGATGTAAATCCATTTTGTCTGTGTCCTCCAATCAATCTTGACAGTGTATGATATTTCCCTCTTGAATGTGGCTGTGATGTCAATCCTGTCTCCAACAGCTCCAACATAATTGCTCTCAGGCTCTTTGCCCTTGATTGCATCCTGAGCCTCTGAGATGAGCTGTGAGAGCTCCTCATTCCTCCAGCTATAAAAGACACCATTCTCATTCTGATTGCAAATCTGAGAGGCTGTGAGCTTGATTGTGGCATATCCCTCAAGCTCATGGTCACAATGCCAGCCAAGAGAATAATCAAATTTGCATCCAAGCTCTTTGAGATCATCCTTGATGGAATATGTGTCACCCAGAATGCACCAGATGTTGCCCTCAGAATCAAATCCCTCTTTTGAAAAGAATTTCTGATTGAGCTCCTGAGCCTTTTCCTTTTGCTCAGCCTCCCATTGTGCCTGTCTCTTTGCCTGTCTCTTGGCTCTCTGAGCATCCAGCTTTGCCTGATGCTCTGGTGAGTATTCCTTGAAGATCATAGGCTTTGATCTCAAGCCAGAGCCTCCACATTCAAAGCATGTGAATCCTGTGAGAGCCCATTTGTCAGCTCCACCAGCTCCACCACATCTGGAGCATCTCCAATCCTCATAAACCTTTGTGCCATTCTTGTCAACCCTGACCAGCCTTGTGAATTTATCCTGTGCCATTGTTGTCTCCTCCTTTGGTGTTGTCTGAGAGGCTGTGAGCCTCTCAGATGTACTCCTTGACCAAAACTCTGACATGTAATCTCTGGATGTTATATCCACCAGCCAGAATGCTCTCAACTCTTGCTCTCCCTTCCTTGCCTTCAACATATCCATTGAGCACAGGTCCATATGCTCCAGCCTGACAATGAATGCCTGACCAGCTTGTGATCTCACCTGTGATGTCCTTTACTCTGATGTAAAGATTCATGACAAGGAGCTCTCCATCTCTCTCATTGGAATCATGAATCTGGTCATCTGTGAGGTACATGAAATTGTAGCCAGCCATGTGATGCTTTTTCATGAATGCTGAATAGCCAAGCTCTTTGTATTCCTCATTCAATCTTTCCCTCTTTGCCTTGTCATAAGCATCCCAGCTCTCAACCAGCTCTGTTTTCATTGCCTTGATGCAATCAGGAATCTCTTTGAGATAGATTGATTCTCTCTCAATCTCTCCATTGAGCTGAGCCTGATATTTCTTGAGAGTTTCCATCTTCTCAACTATCTCCAGCTTGTTTCTCCTGATGTCATCAGCCAGATGACCAATGTCATAAACTGTCCAGCTGTCCTCTCTCTCCATAGCTGTCAGGTCAATGGATTCTTTGATTGCTCTCTCAAGCACTCCATATTTCCTATACATTTCACAATCCATGTTTTCAAGAACATTTCTCATTGCTGTGAGATTATATCCAGCCTTTTCAAGCTGAGTGAGCTTTTTCTCAATCTGAGCCAATTTCTTGCTGATGGTGTTTTCCTTCTTTGCAATGGTCTCCTGAGCCTTTGTGATTCTGTCCTGTAATGTTGTGATTTTCATGGTGATGTCCTCCTTGATTGGTTTCCTATATACTATACCTATTCAAAGAAAAATCCATCCGAAAATTGAAAAATTTACATAAATGTAACATTTGGAAAGCATAAGATTGAGATTTTGTCAAATGCCTTTGATTTCAGTGATTTGACAAATTGAATGTTTGGAGCATTCTGAACATTAAAAAAGAGCCCTGATGCTCAGGCTCTTTCCGTTTTGGTAGAATTATACGAATAAATAAGAATCACATAAAAAAGAAACATAGTATGTCAACAACAATTTATCAGAGAGGTTTTGATTGAATTGTCTTTTATATTATTTCACCATTGCTGGATTTTATTCATAATTGGACAGAAAATTGACATATATAATACCATCCAGAATCATCAGCTCATGTCCTCCTTTTGTTGTTTGTTCGGTCATTAGATCACCAAAGAATCTATCAATGCATATGAGCTGAGATTCTGGAGCTAATAAAAAAGAGCCATGAGAGGCTCTCTTTTTATTTGTCCATCTTTTCCTCCAGAGCTTTCAATCTGGTCTCAAGATCATCAATCCTCTTTTGCTGGTCTTTAATGACCTTTTGCAAGTATGGAATCATCTCAACATAATTCAATGATGCTGGTGTCTCCTCTGTCTCCTCTGTGACAAGCTCAGGGATGACATCAGCAACATCCTCAGCAATGAATCCTCTCATGTCTGTGCCTTGCTCTTTGACCTTATAATCAAATGTGACAGCAACAAGCTCAAGAATCTTCAAAGCCTCCTCCAGAGACAGCTCATGGATGTTCTCTTTGACCTTCCTTGAGGATGTCTGAGTGAGAGAGACACATTTCACATTTCCTGTTGAGCCAGCACAGACAATTGTTGTTGTGCTCCCATCTCTGAGATTGATTGTGCCAGCTTTTCCTGACATGTTGATTGTCCAATTGCCATATTCATTCATGACATTGATTGTGCCATCATCTGAATTGCCAGCAAAGGCTTGGACAGCTGATGAGCCAGAGGAATTTGCAAGCCACAGCTGAGCTCTGTTGTTGCTCACATAAAGAGCTCCCCTGTTTTCTCCTGATGAATTGCAAACAGCAATATATCCCTCATCTGATGATGAACTTGACATTTTGTTTAGATATTTTCCCAGCTCATTAAATGTGGCAATCTCTCCATATAATTTGCCAGCTGTTTGAGAATTGAATGCTGTCACCCTTGCAAGTATATTTGTGTCATTGTCAGGATTGTCACCATTCCTGATGAAAAGAGCACATGATTTCAATCCTCCTGACCTGACAACAGACCACAAATCAGCAACAGTGTCATGTGTGACATTCTTGATGTTCAATCTCCTGTCAACAGAGAGCTCATTTGTCTCATCTGGAAATGTTCCAATGCCAACAGACCTCTTTGCTCTGTCAACAAAGAATATTGGGATGCCAATCTCAACAACAACATTATAAATTGTTGTTGCAATCTTGTCTCTGATTGTAAATCTGACATCCCATGAGCTCTCATTGTCAAGATTGACAACTGTTGAGCCACCATCAGACAATGAGCCTCCAGATGTCCATGTGGATGCTGTTGTGAGCTTATAATCCCATGTGATGCTGATGGTGTTGTGTCCTCCCAGAGAGGAATATGATGCATCAGCATAAATTGTTGTTGGATTGTAGAAATTTGATTGCCTTGTGGCTCTCACAATGGCTGTTGGAGCTTTCCATTCATAAACATTGATGTTCATGTTGATGCTCCTCTTGTTGCCTCTTGAATCAGTGACAACAACAGATGCTGTTGCATTGCTGGATGTGTCAATTGTTCCAAATGTCAGAGAGACATTTGACATTGATGTTCCAGACAAGCTCAGGCTCTTTGTCACAGAATTGATTGTGACAGCCAAAGATGTCAATGTGGCTGATTTCAATGCTGTCAAGCTGGAGAAATTAAACACCAGCTGAGATTGATTCTGGATGATGTATTGATTGTTTGTTGTGATGGCAACTGTTGATGCATTGTTGTCCTTATATGATTGACCTGTGATTGTTGGATTGCCATTCACAATTGTCATTGTTGCTGGCTTGTTGCTCCAATATTGGACACCAGCAATTGTTGTCCTCACATAGAAATAAACAGTGAGAGTGTTTGAATTAGCACAAGCATTCCTCAATGTTGTTCTCTCAGCTGAGGTCAAATTGAATGTATATGATGAGCCTGTCTTTGAAATTGCTCTGTATGGCACATCATCTCTTGAGCCTGTCAATGAGATGCATGCATCCAGAGCTGAGACAGCATTGCCAGCTGGATTTGAATATGTGATTGTTGGATTCTGTTCATCATTGAAATTCTGGACAGCTGTCAATGTTGCCTGTCTTGGAATATTAGCCAGAGCCACAGTGAATCCATTGAAATCAGATGAGAATCTGGAATGAGAAATCTTTGCCTCAACAAATATGCTCTTTGTTCCATCAGAATTGTGAGGAATGGTCACTGTCTGAGAGAAAAGCACTGTGTCTGAATTATATTCAATGTATTGGCTTGAATTTATACCCTGTGAATATGATGTGCCATTGATGTTGCAATAGCATGTGCCAGAGCCATATGTTGAATAACCTTGATTTGTTCTCCATGCAATGACCTTGACAGTGACAGAGCTGGTGTTGTTTGCCACAGATGTGGAATTCTCTGTGACAAGTATTTGATATTTTATATATTGATTGCTTGTTGGAAAATATGATGATTCAGCCATGTAAACCTCCGATAATTAAACAACAGCAACAAGACCAATCCCATCATTGTCAGCTGTTGTGATTGGAATGAATCTCAGCTTGTTGCATAATGTGATTTCTTCCTCAACAACAGATTTTTTCATGTGGAATTCATCTTTGGCAACCCAATATATTTTGTTGCCAAGCCTGTCAAAGCCAGCAAATCCAACATCTGTATTCATGAGAACATATGAGCCATCTTGACCATACATCTTGAGACCATTGTTGTTGAGCTCAGCAATGAGATTGTTTGCTGTGTCAAACACCTCCAGCTGACCATTGCTGTTGAGATTTGAGCCCAGCTTGAGTGTGCCTCCCTTTATCAAATCGGCCACCAGATGAATGACATTGATTTGAGCCATGTCCAGTGTGCCATCTATAAGCCATGCTGATGAGAATGAGCCATTGATTCCATTCTGTGAGAATCCAATTCCAGCTGAATTGATTCTGAGCACATTGTGAGCCTCCTCTTTTGGTAAAGCATCAACAACAAGAATCTGATTGCCCTCATAGATGCAATATGAATTGCCAAGAGCTCCCCAGATTTTGTCTTGAGCCTCTTGGAGCTCAGCTTGCAATGTCACTGTGATGACCTGATTATTTTCAGCAATGGCTGTGTTGACATTGTTGGTCACTGTTTGCATCAGCCCAGAGAGCTGTGGCTGAGCATTGCCAAATTCAATCTCTGTGTATTTGTCAAGGATGCAATCATAAACATATGAGAGCACATTGGTCATGATGTTGATTCCAAGCCTCTCATCAATGACCTCAACAGTGTCACCAATGTCTGTGATTTTCTCCATGTTGGCCTTGAGAGTATAATTGACAGAAGGGATGCAATGGCTGTCAACATATGCCTGAGCTTGCACTCTTAAATCATCAAGCAATGCCTGATGATAGGCAATCTCATCTCCATCAAAATCCTCAAGCTCCAGCTCTTGCTCAAAGCTGATTGTCTTTGTGAATGGTATGTCATATTGGATGTCTGAGGCAACAAATGAATCCTCAAGCAAGAGACCATCCTTGCCAACAGGCATGAGCTTTGTCACAACAGCTGACCAATCATAATCAACTGTGATTTCCTTTAGATTCTTTTTATATTGAATTGTAACACCATTATCTTGACCAATCTGATTCATGATTCTGATGTTCCAATTGTCTCTGACAAGATGACCTCCCCATCTCTCCAGCACAGTCTGGATTGCCTCATTCAGAGATTTTCTGACACATCTGAATGAATTGATGTTGGTGACATCAGATGCTGTTGAGAATGGTGATGTGTTGTCTGTGGCTGAATTAAGATGGTCAAGAGCATCATTGCAATTCTTTGAGACAACATTGGAATCAGCAATCAGATAATTGTTGGAATCATAAAAGAGATGGAGACATTTGGCTGTGATTTTTCTTCTTGTTGTCTGGACATTGAAGATTCTGAAAGCCTGTTCTCCCTGTGGTGTTGGAGCAACAATGATGTTGTTTGGTATGACATAATCAATAAAATCAAGAGAGCATTCAAGCTCCAAATAAAAATCACCATTGTCAACCTTGTGCACCAGAGCCTTGAATGGCTGGATGACAACATCTCCATTGCTGGAGAATAATCTGTCAGCCTGTCCAAAGCATTTAATCATGATGAATCACCTCATTTGTTGATTAGATATTCCTCAAGGCTTTTCTCAGCCTCTCTGAGAGCCTTTGTGTCATTACCATTGAGAGAATGTTTTAAGAGAGCAAGCAAGGCTGTCTGTGTTATCTTGTTGCCCTCCTCAATCTCCTTGAATCTCCTGTCATCATTGCTGAAATATCCTTGAAATTTCTCAATGACAGCATCCATCTTGTTGAGCCTCTCCTCACAGTGACCAATCCTCTCATCCTGTTTCTTCTCAGGCTCTTTGAGTTTAGAAATAAGATTCACAATCACTCCACATGCTGTGGATATTGTGATAATTGCTCCAGCAAGAACAATCAATTGTGCTGGTGTAAATTGAATCACTGTGTCCATGTTTTGCCTCTTTTCTATTCCCCAAATTATGAATTATACCGAATTACTGTGTCGCAATATTATCAAGGTAATAAACCCCGATTTTTCTTGTCATAGAAACAATACCTTGCGAAGTAAATGCTAATGCACTACGGGAAAACGCTTTGCATTTTGTTAGTGTTCCCGCAAAGTAAACGGCATAGCCAACATATAAACTGTCGCTCGGTATATCTTTAATGCCAACAACAAATTTATTACTTGCAAACAATGTTCCTTCACCTGTGCCATCAAGAGCAACATTTATTTCCTGATATTTAACAAAAGGCAAATCTGTACTGTCTGCTTTTCCATTCAAACCATTGGCAACAGCTGAATTTGCAATGGCATTGCTTGAGCTTGTGTTCAAAGTCTGGTCAACAACAGGAATTGTTGGCTTGTTGAGAATCTCAGCAACACCAGAGCTGGCATTCCAATCAGCATTGACCTGAGCTGGAGGAATTGATGGCTTGTTTAACAAATCATCATAATCTCCAGATGTCGCAACTGTTGCAAGCTGTGGCTTGTTGCTCAAATCATTGTATTCTCCAGATGTCGCAACTGTTGCAAGGTCAGCTGTGTTTGCCTTTTCATCAATCTTGGATTTGATTGTTGTGTTGGCATCATATTTGAGTGTGGATGCATCAACAGATTTGTTCTTCCATTTGCCTGTTGTGAAATTATATCCAAGCAATTGCTCATCTGTAATGGAATCAAGGTCAACATCATCAAGCTCTGAGAGATTGACAGGCTTTGCATCAATCTCATTGCTAATTTTGTTGGAGCTCCATGTTGTGTTTGATGCTGTTGTGTTGTCATCAATCTCAGCTCCACCAGCATCTCCCTTGTCTCCCTTTTCACCTTTGAGCATCAATGTCTTGAAGATGACATCATCAATGCCATCATTCTTGATTATTACCTTGAATGCAATGTCATTCATGATTTCACCTCCCATTCAATTGAGAGAGAGCCCTTCATCAGTGTCAAAACATCCTCATTGATGTCAAGCTCAAGATCATAAAAGTATTTGCCAAGCTCAACATCCTGAGTGAGCTCTGGAGCAACCCTGACACCATAGGTCAATGTGTCTGTCTCAGCATCATATGACCTTTTTTCAATGCCATCTCCAAGAGACAGCTGGAAAACAGGCTCAGAATCCTCAATGTGCTCCTTGCATGTGAAAAATATCTCATCAGGCTCTTGACCTTCCAAGCCTGAGACCTGAAATCCAAAGCTCAATGTGTCACCCTTGACCATTGTGATTGATCTCTGGATTGAATTGTTGAAATCATCAGCCATTTTCATGCTCCTCCTGTCATTTTGATTATATCATAGCCATCTGGAATACTTATTGACAGCAATCTCTGTCACTGTTCCAACATATGAGATTGTGTTCTTGCCAGATTTCAGCACCAAATTGTCATAATTGCCTGTGACATGCCTGTTCATGAGCAAATTCTCAGGATTGTATGCATTCATCTCAGAGGAATCCAGAATGATGACAGGATTCTCAGACATATCCAGCACCATGACCTCAATTCCATTGATGCTCAGATTCACTGTGCCTGAGCCTGTGAGCTTGATTGTTGGTCTGGATGCATAATTGCCATTGTTTCTGATTGAAAGCTCTCCTGATGTCACTGAGGAGCTGAAATTGAATGTCTTTTCACCCTCCGAAACAGAATATTTGAAGGGCTGGACATGGAATGAAACATCAGCTGTCTTGAATCTGATTAGCTTTTCAAAATCAATGGCATCATATTGAGAAAAATTATAAAATTTGTCAGGCTCATTGGAGAATGTGATCTTGCCTGATTGATTAAAGAAATCAATTATGTCATCAATGTCAAAATCTCCATGCAATCCAATCTTGATTGGCTTGTCATAGGCTGAAAAGCCAAGCTCTGTGACAACATCTCCATCCCTTCCATCAATCTCCTCAGCTGTCACTCTCATCTGTGGCTTTGTTATTGGAGGCAATTCTGTGATGAGCAATCCTGAGACCTCCATTGAGCTTTTTCCATTTATGATGATGTATGGTCTTATATTGACAGCCATCTTTTGTCCTCCTTTTATTGATAAATCTCATTTGTGATTGTATCAACCACAAAGGATGCAAAGCCATCCTCTCCCATCTCAATCCTCATTCCTTGCATTGCTGTCTTGAATGCCTCAACAAGAGCTGTTGTCTGGAATCCTCCTGCTGATGAGCTTGTTGGCAAGCCAGATGCTGTGACAGGCACATCCAGAGATGTTGGCATTGCATCTTGCATCTCTGATGTGACATCTTTCATCTCATCAGCAAATCCCTCTCCAAAGCCCTCAGCTGTGAATGCACCCAGCTGAGCAAATACTCTTGAAGGGCTGTGAATGCCAAGAGCATTCTTGATTGTGTTGGTGATACCAGATGCAAGATTCTTGACCTTATCCTTGAGCCAATTCAATTTGTCCATGAGACCATTTGCAAGACCTGTGATGAGATTCTTTCCCATCTCCAGCATCTTGGCTGGCAATCCTTTGATTGCATCCCAGATTGTTGTGAATATCTGACCAGCTTGCTTTGCCAATGAGCCAATCACAGAGCCAATGCCCTTGATGAGCTCCCAAAGGATTTGGACACCAACCATCAGAATCTGAGGCAAATTCTTGAGCAATGTTCCAACAATGGTCACAATTATCTGTGGCAAATAGCTGATGAGCTGTGGAATTGCCTGAGTGAGACCATCAATGATTGCAACAATGAATTTCATTGCCATCTGAATGATGAGAGGCAAATTTGAAATCAACACATTGATGATTGTGTCAATGATTGTTGGCAAATAGCTGATGAGCTGTGGAATGGCTGTGTTGAGACCATTGATGACAGCATCAAGAATCTGAATGCCAGCATCCAAGATGAGAGGTAAATTCTCCATGATGAATGTCACAATTGTGTTGATGAGCTCAGGCAACATTGCAACCAAAGCTGGAATTGTCTCTGTGATGCCCTGAATTAAAGACATCAAAAGCTCCATGCCTGTGTTTAATATCAGAGGCAAATTCTCTGTGATGACATTTACAATGTCCATGATGAGCTGAGGCAACATTGCCATGAGCTGAGGAATGGCTGAGCTGATGCCAGAAATCAATGACATCAGAATCTGAATTCCAGCTTGTAAGAGCTGAGGCAACATTGAAATGATTGATGACACAATCAGAGGAATCAATTTTGAGATTGAATCAATGATTGTTGGCAATACCTCCAGCAAGCTCTCAATGGCTGTCTGGCATGCCTCAATCAAGATTGGCAATGTCTCCTCAATGAGAGGCGGAATCATCTTGATTAGCTCAGGCACTAATGTTTCCAGCAAGCCCTTGACCAGCTTTCCAAGACCAGAAATCACTGTCTGGATTCTTGGGATGAGATTCTGAGCCACAGTGAGCACAGAATCAACAAAATTATTGATGAGACCTTCAAAATCAGCATTGTCATCAGCAATGCCTGTCAAGAGATTGCTCCAAGCACCCTGAGCCATGCTGAGAGAGCCAGAGATTGTCTCTGATGCCTCCTTTGCTGTTGTGCCTGTGATTCCCATCTCTGTCTGAATGACATGAATTGCATCAACAACATCAGCATAAGAGCTGATGTCATATTCAATGCCAGAGATTGCTTGAGCATCAGCCAGCAACCTTTGCATCTCCTCTTTTGTGCCACCATATCCCAGCTTGAGATTGTCCAACATGGTGTAATTCTGTTTTGCAAATCCCTGATATGCATTCTGGATTGATGCAATGTCTGTTCCCATCTTGTTGGCATTATCAGACATGTCTGTGATTGCTCTGTCAGCATATTCAGATGCTTTTGCTGTGTCTCCTCCAAGAGATGAGATCAATGAGGCTGAGAATGATGTCACTGTCTCCATGTATTCATTTGCACTCATTCCAGCTGTCTTGTATGCATTTTCAGCATATTTCATGACAGCATCAGAGGAATCCTGAAATAATGTCTCAACACCTCCTGAGAGCTGTTCATAATCAGCATATGACATGACAGCTTGCTTTCCAACATTGAGCATTGCTGAGCCAAGATTCTTGAGACCATTCAGAGCTCCCTGAATGGCTGATGATGCAAGATTGGCAAGCACTCCCTTGAATACTGTGAAACCCTCTCCAGCATTCTTTGCCTCCTCTCCAGCATCCTTTGTGGAATCAGCCAGCTCATCTGTTGCTTTGTCAGCTTTTTCAAGCTCTGTCTCTGTGCCAGCAATGGATGTCTTGAGACCATTCATCTCTGTTCTCATGCCAGAGAGTGTCTGTTCATTTTTAGCATTTGCCTGAGAGCTCTTGTCAACATCCTTTGCAAGATTTGCAACAGCCTGAGCCTGTGCCTTGTATTCAGCTGATGATGTGCCAAGCTCATCTCCAATCCTTTTGAGCTCGGCCTGTTCTTTTTCATATTCAGCAACAAGAGCATCATGCTTTGATTTGTTTTTCTCTTGCTCAGCTGATAATTTTGTATATTGAGATTGTAATGTGGCAAGAGCTGTTTTCTGAGCATTGAGCTGTTTTGCCAATGCCTCAGATTTGGCTTTCAGAGCCTCTGTGGATGTGTCATTCTTATCATACTGAGCTGAGACCAATTTCATCTCAGATGAGACCTCTTTGAGATTCACTTGAATCTGTTTCAAGGCTTTTCTGTATTCTGATTCACCTGTCAGCTTGACAGCTCCACCAAAGCCAGCCATGTTGTCACCTCCGATATATTAAAACCATTCTTGCTGTCTCATGCTTTCAGCCTCAGCCTGTCTGAATGTCATTCTGTTTAACCTGAGCATGAGCTCTGTGTCAAATTGGTCTTTATATGCTTGATATAAATTGAGAAACTCTCTGATGGTCAATCTCCAGACCTCTTTTTCAGAGAGATTGAGCTTTGCTCTCCCAATGTATTTCACCCATGAGAAATTGATTGGAGCATCATCTTCCTCATGAATTATGCGTTTTTTCCTGAATCATCCTTTGTGGAATTGATGACAGTCTGATTCAATGCTTTTGTGGCATTGGCAAGACCAACATCTGTGATGATTCTTCCAACCTTCTTTTCAGTGAGCAATGGCTCATCTGTGCCATTCTCATCATTGTCAATCTCAATGCCCTCATTTATCATCTGTGTCAGGCCAAAGATGAGAGCCTTGATGTCAACCTCTCCAGATGAGCCATCTGTGAGCTTTCCCCATGCATCAATTGTCTTGTATTCTTCCTGAATTACTTGCATGACATTGAGATTGAAAACAAGTTTTATTTCCTTGCCTTTATAATTGATTGTTGCTGTGTTTTCCATGTGTGATGTCCTCCATCAAATGTTGTAAATTGAAAAAAGCCCAGCCCTCTTGGAGCTGGGCTCTGATTTTGAATTGTTAGCCCTCACCAACAACAGATGAGCTCTGTGTTGTTGGAGCTGTGAAAATGTCCTGAATGAATTCAAGAGCATCATCCTTTGTTGTAAAGGTCTGAGATGTGCACCAATTGCCATTTGCCAATGTTGCAATTGTTCCCTCAATCTCTGGTGTGCTGAATTCAACAGATTCTCCCTTTGTGGTGTCATCCTGTGAGGGCTCAGCAAACTTGACCTTGTAAAGCACCTCAGCCTTGTAATAATAGACACCAGAAACCATCTTGGTGACAATTCTTCCCAGACCAACCCAGATGGGAGTGTCCTCAGCATTCTTTGTCACTGTTCCTCCCTCTGTGATTGTGTGTCCTAAGAGCTCAGCAAATGTTGCATCAAGGTCATTGTCAACACCACATGTGATTGTGCCTGTCTGGAATGATGTGTCACTCTCAGCAAGCTGATTGTCAGCATATAATGTTGCTGAATTGTTGCTGATTGAGACATTTGCTGAAACAGCCTTGCCAAGAGATTTTGCACCATCATATGTTGGTGTGCCATCTGATGCCTCTGTGAGCTTTGACCAAATAAGATTTGATAAACCTATCTTTGCCATGAATGTTTCCTCCTGTTTGTATTATGTGCCAGATGTTTCATCTGGTGTGAGAGTTATTGTGACAGCTCCTGTTGTTGTGTCAGCCACAGCTGTCATTGTGACCTTTGTCCATTCACCATCAACAACAGCAAGAATCTTGCCATTGTCATCAGCTGTGACCTCAGGCAATTCAGCCTCAGGAATCAAGCCCTTGATTGCTGATTCAAGGTCATCAATGACATCAGATGTGTCAACATTATCAGCCAGAGCTGATGGATTGCCTCCCAAGCCAAGAAACAATGTCTCAAGAGCTTGCTTGATTGTTTTATTTGCCATGACATTTTCCTCCTGTCATAAATCTGTCTGAATAGGCTTTGCAAAGCACAATGTCTTTGAATAAACCCTTGTGTCTCTGTCATAATTGTCTCTTGATGACATCTGAGGCTGAAATGACCAGCCATTCTCTTTCATCAGAGCCTTGACAGCTTGCATGATATTGAAATAATTGCCTTTTGAGCAAATTTCAAAATCATAATATGTGACATATCCCAAAAGCTCATCATCTCCACAAAG
>NZ_JAZNIB010000047.1:0-4214 GCF_045577275.1 Methanobrevibacter sp. | reverse complement strand
TGATTCACAAATACGCTGAAACATTGGATGATATACTCCGTTTGGAAGAGGTGATTGGTTTGTCTGCAGCAATTAATGATGTACGTAGACAAGAGAAACGTTTAATTGACAAAGGTATTAATCAAGGTATTGAGCAAGGTATTGAGCAAGGTGCTTTTGATTTGGCTTTGAAAGTTAAAATGGAGTTTGGTTTGGAGAAAGCCATTGAGCTCAGTGGGTTTTCTCGCCAGGAACTTGAAAGTGAGAAATTGAATAGGTGATTTTTTCACCTTTTTTTCTTTTTTTTGGAGTGTGATTGTTTTGTCTGCAGGAATTAATGATCTACGTAGACAAGAGAAACGTTTAATTGACAAAGGTATTAAGAAAGGTGCTTTTGAACTGGCTTTGAAAGTTAAAAGGGAGTTTGGTTTAGAAGAAGCTATTGAAATTAGTGGGTTTTCTCGTACAGAGCTTGAAAATGAGAAATTGGATTTGTGATTTTTTACCTTTTTGGAGAAGTGCTGTTTTAATCATTTTTATTATCCATTTTTTGTATTTTCTAATTCTTTTCACAAAGATAATGTGATGAGCGTTGTATTCCATGTTTTAAAATTGTTGGCAATGATTTCTTTTAGGCAGGTTATATTTACCACAAATTTTTAGTTTTCACAAACCGATTTGTATATCAAAGAACCTAAGTTTTTGGCAGTGATTACTGGAGGTAAATTTGCTTATACAAGAGAAGATGGGTAAAGATACTTCCAGTTGGTTGTCTTCGCTGAATTCAGTGATTTTCCCATGAAGGTTTGAAAAAGTAATTAAATAGATGATTTTCTCATCTATTTAACGGTTATTTTAACATTCTTGTAGGTCATGTAGTGTTTGTTATCTCCCATATAGAGGGCTGTTGCCTTGAAGTTTCCTTTTTTGGTTAATTTTGATAACACAAAAGTGGCCTGACCTTTGGAGTTGGTTTTGGCTGAGTACTGTTTGCCGTTGACTGTGAGCTTGACTGTGGCCTTCTTGATGGCTTTTTTGTTGCTTGTCAACTTGACTGTGTACTTTTTGGTCTTATTGAGTGAGAATGTTTTTGAATTCGCGCTGATTTTGGATTTTGATGATCCTGCTTTTTTGTATATCTCGATGTCGTTTGTCTGTGAACATGAGGCGTATGTGCTGTCACCGTCAAAGCTCATGTGAACCTTGCAGTAAGTAGCTGGAGGCAGATGTTTTGGAGGATAGATGTAAATCAGGCCTTTGGAGTTGGTTTTTTTAGTGTATGTCACTCCATATATGGTGATTTTAACTTTCCTTCCTGAAACCGCTTTTCCTCCGGGATAGGTGACAAGATGCACGGTGAGCTTTTTGCTTGTTCCGGACTTCATGTCAAAAGGGCCGATCCATACGTTTGTAGGTATGAGCCTTTTCAGTTTCATGGTTTTTGATTTCTTGTCAACCTTCAGGATGTACTCCTCAGCAACCATGGTGTCTTCGCTGTTTTTGTTGTGGCAGGACACCACAATGCTGCAGGTGCTTGTTGATTTGAGGTAATTGACCATATCTTTGCTGTAGTCCTCAAATTCCTTCAGGCGAATTTTGTAGGTTGTAACTCCGTTTTTTGTAGTTTTCTCAGAGAGCTTTGAAAATTTCTTGTCCAAACCTGCAATATTGTCTACGGATATGTCGACCTCTCCATTCGCACCTTTGGGAACTTTGATGGTTACAAACACTTCACTGCCCTTAGTGGCGTTTATACTTTTTGTATTTGCCTGTATCTTGATGTCAGATTCTTCTATTCCTGATTCCAGAACAGGGTCCTGTTCTGATACGCTAAGATTGTCGTTTGCTTGCTGAGCTTCCTGAACGCTTTCATCCACATAGGTCAGATTGTCCTGTGGGATTTCTTGTGACGCGCTGATGGCGCCTATTGTTAAAATCATTAATAATAATGATATTATCATGATGTGTTTAATCTTCATAATTTCAACTCCGCTTTATATTGTATAGTTTGTATGAAAAAAGTATTTAAAATTTAATATAAAGCTTTCGCTTTACTTTGGAATTTAATTTTTACAGTAATTGAGTGAGTGGCAAAATTATTTAATTTCTTGTTATGATGTTTTATTGAATATAATTCATTATTTTTAAATATAACATTTTTAAAATGGGTTTTAATATTTTGATGCCTTTTACTATTTTTTAGACATCATTGAAAAAATTTGACCTCGATATTGGAAATTTAAATAAACCTCCACCTAATATAACAGTGTTATATTAGTATTGTATTAAGTTACAATTGGGTGATGATTTTCATTATCAGATATGGTTTTTTATATATTCTTTTAAGTTTTAACAGTATATTTGGCTATCGTTTTTTGAACAAAATTCATATATGTTTCATTTTCAAACAATAAATCACGTAAGACTAGATTTGATATTCTGATAATGTTATATGCTATGGATTTTAAATTTACGATGCCTTGAATCTTATATTTGCCTATATAAGGCAGTTGATTCAATTCGTAGAATTGTTTTAGTGTTCCGTAGGGTGATTCAACAACGGGTCTTAAACTGTACTTTTCCTTGGCTTCGGGAGTTTTCCATTTTAAGCAACATGTCAATCATAGCCTCTGATCCGTAAACAATATATTGTCTATTGGTCATTTTTTTAGTTAAGCATTGGTCTTTATAAAAACAATTTTTACAGGCTTCAGAATTAGAATAAAAACTTTTAATTTTATCCGGAAGTCGTATTTCACCAATACTTGTTTTTTTAACATTTTCTTCCCGATATTGGTATTTTAATGGGAAGAGATATCCTGCAAAGCAAACGATATATTTATTAAGGTAATCAATATATACATTATCTTTACTGGTAGGATTTGTTTTTAGTGCATCTTTGTTTTCTCGTGATTGAGTTGCATTAGGAATGAATCCTTCTATTTGGCTTTTTTGCAAATAATCAATCACCAACTCATTACAATAACCAGCGTCAGCCAGTAAATTCTCAAATTTAAATCCAACATTTTTCATCGCCATATCCGTGACAATTGGCAAATCATAATCATCTGTTGGATTTTGTGAGATGTAAGTGGCAAGTATTAAGTGCGTCGCACAATCAACACACGTTTGAAGATTATATGAAATCTCTGCTTTATTCTTTTTATTATACATCCAACGAGCTTCAATATCATTCACCGGAACAGATTTCTGACCACTAATTTCCAGTTCAGCAAGCATTCGTTCCAATAATTCTAATTTCTCCGTTAATGTTTTGCGTTCATCATAATAAAACTTACGAGCATTCCATTTAAGTTTTTTAACTTCTTCTTGGCCCAATTTACCTTTTAAAACTTTGATTAAAATTTTTAAGTCATGTTTGCGAATAACTTTATAATTGGAGTTATATGCTTTTATTTTGGTTCCATCAACACTAACATCAACAAATTCGCTCAAACCCAAATCTTTAGCCATTTGCACTGTTTTACCTAATATTCCTTCAAAATAGGGTATGAAATAATTTTTATAACGAGTTACAGACTCCTTGGAAACTGGAATGCCTTCCATTACCAGTTTATAAACAGAATCTGTCTTTGTAAAATCTGCAATTTTTCTAGCAGAAGATTCTTTCAATATTTCAGACAGTAAAATAAGTCCCAGCATATTTTTTAAAGGCAATGGTGGCCTACTGACCTTATGTACAATCTTTCGCTTGCAAAACTCCATACAATACGTTTCAATGAAAAATATTACAAAAAACACAATATGATCTTCAGGAATGTCTTCAATCGTTTTTCGATCAATGAATTTTTCACGATATTCATCATATTTAGTCATACCTAAAATCAACTCCTTATTTTAATTAAAATCATCCGATTTAATCTGAAACATGATAATTCTTATTAAATTCTTATTTAATAAGTTAAAATTAAATAAATTTAAGTATACTTAAATTAAAACTCTTCAAATTAAATATAGATAATTATAGATATGTTATTTTAAATATAAATCATTATCTATTATTTTTCATCGAATTGAATACTGTCTTGGCGATTAAATTATGTTGTCTTTAGTGATTTAAAAATAGTTTATTATTTAATGTAAAGGAAAATCGTCAGATGGTTATGAAACGGTTGAAAATTAAGTAAAATAATAAATAAGAATTAATTATTAAGAATTAATTAAAATTAATAAAAAATAAAATTTTGCCATTCACTCAAAATATTAAAAAAGCA
>NZ_JAZNIB010000046.1:0-3366 GCF_045577275.1 Methanobrevibacter sp. | reverse complement strand
TTTTTTCATTTTTTCAAATGCCAATTATTTCTCTCTTTTTTTATTTAAAAAGCATCTATTTTTTCAAATTTTTATTTTTTAATTGCCGTTTTTACATAAACTATATTTAAAATAAGAACCATAAATATAAACTAATGTTTGGTAAAGATAAAAAAGAAGAATTTCACGAGAAAATATTATACGAAACACAACCTAATATTTTTGTATATTCAAAAGGGATTTTAATATCCATGTTTGTGTTAGGATTTTTATTTTTCTTATATTCTGCTGGAATCAGATACATTGGGAATATGAATGTTTATTTGATTGAATCAACTAAAACACCATTGACTACCTACTTTGCACTGGCAGTCTTTGTCGTGATATTGATTGTAATTTTATACATCATTTTAAAATTGTTGATTTGGACTTCAATCAAATACACAATTACAGAAAGCAGAGTAATTGTTGAAAAGGGCATTCTCTTAAACAAGAACAATTCCATGCCTTTTAACACTATTCAGGATGTTAGCAGATCTCAAAGTCTTTTAGGAAAAATATTTTCAGTGGGCTCTATTACATTATACAGTGCATATGATGGAAAGGAATTGGAATTGAAAGACATTTCCAGTCCAAAAAAGGTTGAAAACATCATATTTGAAAATATGAGAGGAACCCATCTTAGAAGACCTAATATCAATAATGGATATGTTGATGGATATGAGTTTAATCCTATAAGGCCTAATTCAGATGACCACACCCATTACAGACGTATGGAAGATTTGGATGATTTGGAATTGGTTGATGCTAAACAACGTAAAAGAGAGCTTAGAGAGATAAGACGTAGAGCAAGAAATTCCAGAAACAATTACAACAATTCCAATTATGATTCTCGCTATGATGCTGAACCTAATTATGGTTCCGGCTATGATGATTATTATGGACCTAACGATGATTATAGAGACAATAGGTATGCGAATAATAGGTCTAGAGATAATAGATATGCAGATAATAGGTCTAGAGATGATTTTGACTATAGGAACAATCGTTATGAAGGTCGTAGGGATTATCCGGATTCCCACCATCATCAGTATTCCGGTGCAATTAAGGAATCTTATGAAAGAAATCCTGACAAGTATTTCGCTAACAATTACGAGGAATTCCATCAAAGCAATATAGATGCTCAAAATGATTATATTGAAAGGAGTTATAATCAAGGAAGATCAGTTCCAAGAGATAATTATGAAGACTCTTTTGAAGAAGATAAGAAATCCAAAGGTTTATCCAGATTCAATCCTTTCTCAAGCAATAAGAAGGAAGAGTCCTATGAAGATAACATCTCCGATGAAGAGTTTGACAGCACTATAAATCAAGCTATGCATGATATGGACAGCAATATCAGATTTGAACCTTCCAATAATCAGTTTAATCAATCCCGTGATGATTATGATAGAAGATATCATAATGAAAATAGGGGTTATGACCAATCTTATAATCGCAATAATGATTATAGGCCAGATCCTAATATGGAAAGGTCAAGACCTGTAAGGGATGATTATGACTCATATGAGTCCTATGATTCCAGAGGCCATTATAGAAACCAGGACTATGGTTCAAGGGAGGATTATAGAAATCAAAACTATGGTTCAAGAGATGATTATTATGCTCCTAGAAAACAGTATAATGATCGATATGATGGAAATTCTCATGCTTATTCATCATCATATAGGGATGATAATAGATATGATTCCAGAAATGATTATAATCAACCAAATAACTATAATTCCAATTATAATCAAAGAAATCAGTCTAGAAAACAATCCAGAAGAAATGATGATAGATACAATCAGAATCATTATTACGAAAACAATGATTATAGCGAGGAATACAAGTCTGAAAATGATAAGAGCAATAAGGAAAAAACTCCTGATGACCTCTTTGAGAAACATTCTAGAAAATTTAGAAGATAATTTTTGCTTTTTTATGGCTTTTTAGCCATAACTCCTTTTATTTTATATTATTTTATTTCATTTATGCAGGGAAACTATGAATTTTGATTATGATGTTACAATTGTTGGTGCAGGACCTATAGGATCAACCTTGGCTTATGAATTGGCTAAGGAAAACATCAGTGTCTGCCTAATCGACAAAAAGAAACTAATAGGTTTGCCTTTGCAATGTGCAGGAATAGTTAATAAGAGCATATTGGATTTTAATCAGATTCCTGATGAATTAATATTAAATAAGGTAAAAGGAGCTTATTTGCATAGTAAAAATCAATCATTGTCAGTTTCCAAGGAAGATGACCAAGCATTGATAATTGATAGGGTTGCATTGGACCAGTTCTTATACGAGAGAGCTATTGAAGCGGGTGCTGATTCCCATTTGTCTTCTAAAGTTGTGAATGTTGATACATTGGAAGGGCAAGTTGTTTTTCAAACAGATTCTAAAGCGAATACAATCAAATCAAAGGTTATTGTAGGTGCAGACGGTCCTCTTTCAGTGGTTTCATCCACTATTGGGAATGATTTCAACTATTATTGCGCAAGCCAATATCTGGTGGAAGTTGGTAATATTGAAGAAATGTCCTTTGTAGATTTATATGCATATGAAGACCTATTTCCAGGATTCATATGGGTTATTCCAGCATATAAGAATATTTTCAGAATCGGATTGTTTTCCAATCATGATTATAAGAGGCAAAATGAAATATTGGATGATTTCTTGGAAAACGATTTCAAATATGATGATTATAATGTAATTGAAAAATATAAGGGCAAGATTCCTATTTACAGTAAGGAAAATAAACTCTTTGAAAATAGGGCTTTGCTTATAGGAGATGCTGCAGCACAGGTCAAGCCAACCACTGGTGGCGGTCTTCTAATAGGTTTCAAAACAGTTCAAATAGCTAAAGAAGCAATTATGGATGCTTTAAATTCCAAGGAGATTCTTGAAGATGACAACAAGATATTACAGGATATTTTCAAAACTTATCAAAAGGATTTTGAAGAAAAATTCCTAAAGGAAATTTCTTATCAATTTAAAGTTCAAAAGACGTTATGTACATTGTCTGATGATGATTTGGATTATTTCTTTATAAAATTAAAGGAAAAGGAGTGTGATGAATTAATTTCTGAGTATGGGGATATTGATGATCAATCAGTTTTGGTTAAGGAATTCCTTAAAAGAGGTTTGATTTTATCACTATTGCCTGCAATACATAAAAAGGAATTGGCTAAAATTTGGCTATTGTAATTGTGAATCAAATTAAAATTATTAAAAATTTTTACCTTATACTTACTTGAATTATAATTATTTATTAAAATCACTAAATTAAAATTATTTAAAATTATTAAAATTATTAGAATTATTAAAATTATCAGAATT